>NZ_JBICZB010000013.1:16263-63274 GCF_043201815.1 Kitasatospora sp. NPDC048296 | reverse complement strand
GGGTCTGGGGGGGGCCCCTGGGGGGCGCCGGGGGCCGCGGGTGGCCCGCCGGGGGGGGCCGGGTCGCCCGGGCGGCCGGCCCCCCCCGGACCGGGGCACGGCGGTGCCCGGGGAACGGCAAGGCGACCCGTCCGGGGCACTGCTCACCCCGGACAGGTTAGGCTCACCTTAGCTGATTGTTCCCCGGGTCTCACTGGCGATGCGTCCGTCCGGGGGGAGGCCCCGGCGCACGGGCGGAGGCCGGGGGCGTGGCGGACAGCTGCCGCGCGAGCCAGACCGGCACCCCGCCGAGGGCGTGCACCAGCCGGGTGGCCTCGGCGCGCAGTCGCGCGGCCTCGGCGGGCTCGGACACCTCGGCGAGTGCCGCGAGCGCCGGCGCGACCCCCACGGTGAAGCCGAGTTGCTCGCGCAGCCGCAGCGAGGCGTCGAAGCCCTCCCGGGCGTTGCCGCGGTCCCCGCGCGCGAGCGCCAGCGCGGCCAGGTGCCGCCAGGTGTAGGAGCGCAGCAGTTCGTCGCCGCGCTCGCCCGCGCCCTCGTGTGCCCGGCGGTAGGCGATCCAGGCGGCGCTGCGGTCGCCCAGCAGGTTCTCGGCGACCAGTCCGCGCCGGAAGTCCAGCAGCGGACGGCCCGGTGCGTCCGGCGGCAGCAGGGCCGAGGTGCGGCCGAGTGCGGCCTGCGCCTCGTCGAGCCGGTCGCGCGGGCCGAGTACGCTCGCCAGGTACGCCAGGAAGCCGCGGGCGCAGGCGGCGGCCGCGCGTTGCTCGGTGCCCTCCGCCAGGGCCTCGGCCAGTCGTAGGGCCTGTTCCGCCTGGGTCCAGTGCGCGGCGGTGAACAGACACTGCTCGATGAGGAGTTCAGCCC
This sequence comes from Kitasatospora sp. NPDC048296, assembly GCF_043201815.1. Taxonomy (NCBI): domain Bacteria; kingdom Bacillati; phylum Actinomycetota; class Actinomycetes; order Kitasatosporales; family Streptomycetaceae; genus Kitasatospora; species Kitasatospora sp. NPDC048296. The sequence goes on along the minus strand of NZ_JBICZB010000013.1, from coordinate 62,413 downwards.
GTGCGAGGGCGGCCGTGGGGTCGTGTTCGGCGGCCGGGCGCAGCAGTTCGGCGGCTTCCTGCCAGCACCCCCGGGAGCGCAGCCGCCACACGGTGTCGCCCGGCTCCTCCGCTGCCGCCCGCCCCCGCCCCCGCCCGTGCGGATCGCCCGGGCCCCATCCGTGCTCCGACAACGCCACCTCCTTGTGTGCGCCATCCGGCATGGGCGCGGACCTGCCCTGAGGCCCGGCCGCCACGGTCCGTTCGCATGGTGACGGCAGGGCGAAAGGCCCACGCTGTGGCGGCAATTCAACACGGGGGTGAGCTTGTGCACCAGATCACGAGCGCAGGTTGTTGCTTTCGGCGGGGAAATGATCTAGTGGGGATCGGTCGGCCGGCGCTCGGTCGGTGGTCGGTCAGTGCTTGGTCGGCGGGTGGTCGGTGCTCGGTCGGCGCTCGGTCGGCGGGTGGTCAGGAGGTCCAGCCGGTCTCCATCAGGGCCTCGGCGGCGCCGTTGGCGGGTTGCGGAACGCCGGCCAGGTCCAGGCTGAACAGCGCGACCAGCAGCTGTTCGCCGCGCACGGTGGCCTGGTGCGAGTAACCGGCCAGGGTGAACATGGCGGCGGCCATCTCCTCGGCGTGCAGGGTCTGCAGCCACAGGCACTCGACCGACTTCACGTCGGCCGGCTCGGTCCAGGTGTCCACCTGGGCAACCATTCGGCTGCCCAGCAGGGTGACCCCGTCGCGCTCCTGGGCCTCGGTCAGCTCCAGGTCGTCGAAGCCCAGCCACTCCAGGTAGCGGGCGGCGGTGAACACCGCGTCCTGGGAGGTGCGCACCGGGTGCGGGCGGAACGGCGCGCGGTGGCGGAACGGGCGGGGGCGCCCGGCGGAGCCGCCGGGCGGCGCGGGCGGGGCGGGCACCGGGGCGCTCATCGGGTGGGCCGGGTACGGCCGGGAGGACTGCGGGCCGGGGGTGGCGAGCGGACCGGCCGTTCCGCTGCCCAGCCGGGTGGCGCGGTCCACCGGGAGCCGGACGGTGGCGCCGCAGTTGCAGGTGAACTCGGGCTGCGGCCACTGGTCGGAGCGGCCGCAGTGCGGGCAGCGCATGCTCAGCCAGGAGTCCTCCCAGGAACGGAACCGCACCTGCACCGGCACCCCGCCGCGCAGCAGCGGCACCTTCAGCGAGGCGCCGCACGGACACGGCAGTGACGGCGGCTCGTACAGGTGCTCGCGGCGGCAGGCGGGGCAGCGGATCGCCCGGGCGCCACCGCCTGTCCCCGGCCCTGGCCGCGCGGGGTCGTGTCCGGTGAAGTCGTCGGGCAGTCCGGCCATCGCGGGCTCCGTCCGTCGGTGTCGGGTGGGTGGGACGGTTCCCATGCTCCCCGAAACGCCCGGTTCTGGGCGCGGAATGAGGCAATCCTCAGGGACGGATCAGGGAATGGTGCCCGGCGAGGGCGATGCCGACACCCTTCGCAGGGAGGATGCGCGGTCGGCGCACGGAGGATGTTCAGCGCGCGGACCAGCGTTCCAGGTCGGCGGGGGTGTCCAGGTCGTCCGGGACGGCCACGTCCGCGCACTCGACCAGGGCGAGTTCCCCGGCGTGCGCCGCCAGCAGGGCGCGGGCCCCGGCGTCGCCGCAGGCGCCCGCGGCGGCCTCGGCGAAGTGCCGGGCGCCGATCAGCACCGGGTGCCCGCGCCGCCCTTCGTAGGCCGCCGCGGCCAGTTCGGCGCCCGCCCGGTGCGCGGCCAGCAGCCGGGCCACCGCGGCCGGGGTGACGCCCGGGGTGTCCACCAGCATCACCAGCACCGCCGGGGCCCCGGGCGGCAGGGCGGCCAGCCCGGCCCGCAGCGAGGAGCCCATGCCCTGCGCCCAGTCCGGGTTGGCCACCAGCCGGCAGCCCGGCAGGTGCGCGATGGCCCGTACCCGTTCGGCGTCCGCGCCGAGCACCACCGTTACGTCCGGGCAGCCGCCGGCCCGTACGGTGGCCACCGCATGCTCCACCAGCGGCCGGCCCGCGTACCGGATCAGCGCCTTGGGCCGCCCGCCGAGCCGGCGACCGCCCCCGGCGGCGAGGACGAGGGCCGGGACGCCGGCTGCTGTGTTCTGCATGGGCCCAGCCTGCCCGGTGGGGGCGAGGTCGCGCAGCACCCCCGTGGTTGTACGAATCCACAAGGCGAAGGCGCAGGTGGGCGGCGGTCCCCGGCGGTTCGGCCGCTGGCCCCGCGGGCCGCCCGCCCTCTGTACTGGGTCGATGAACACCGCACCGCACACCGAGCCGCGGCGCCCGCTGGTGGACCGCTTCGGCCGGGTCCACACCGACCTGCGGGTCTCGCTGACCGACCGCTGCAACCTGCGCTGCACCTACTGCATGCCGGCGGAGGGGCTGGACTGGCTCGCCCGGGACTCGGTGCTGGGGGACGACGAGGTGGTGCGGCTGGTGCGGATCGCCGTGGAGCGGCTTGGGGTGCGCTCGGTCCGGCTGACCGGCGGCGAGCCGCTGCTGCGCCGGGGGGTGGTGGGGCTGGTCGGGCGGCTGGCGGCGCTGGGGGTGGAGCTGTCGCTGACGACCAACGGGATCGGCCTGGCCCGGACGGCCGCCCAGCTGCGGGAGGCGGGGCTACGGCGGGTGAACGTCAGCCTGGACACGCTGCGGCCCGAACGCTTCGCGGCGCTCACCCGGCGGGACCGGATCGACGACGTGTTCGCGGGGCTGGCGGCCGCGAAGGCCGCCGGGCTGGACCCGGTGAAGATCAACGCCGTGCCGGTGCGCGGGGTGAACGAGGACGAGATCGTCCCGCTGGTCGAGTTCGCCGTCGGGCACGGCTACCGGATGCGCTTCATCGAGTCCATGCCGCTGGACGCGCAAGGCGCTTGGGAGCGCGACGCGATGGTGACGGCGGACGAGATCCTGGCCCGGCTCGGCGAGCGCTTCGACCTGGTGCCCGTCGGGCGGCACGGCAACGCCCCGGCGGAGGAGTGGCGGATCACCGGGACGCGGGCGGTGGTCGGGGTGATCGCCTCCGTCACCCGCCCGTTCTGCGGCGGCTGCGACCGGGTCCGGCTGACCGCCGACGGGCAGCTGCGCAACTGCCTGTTCGCCACCGAGGAGTCCGACCTGCGCGCCCTGCTGCGCGGCGGGGCGGACGACGACCGCATCGAGGCGGCCTGGCGGGCCTCCATCGCCGGCAAGGGCCCCGGACACGCCGTCAACAGCGCCGGGTTCGTCCGGCCGGAGCGCCCGATGTCCGCCATCGGCGGCTGACCGCCGACGGCGCGTGGGCTTCGACGGCGCGTGAACTTCGACGCCGCATGGGCTTCGACGCCGCGTGAGATTCGACGGGGCCCACGGGCGATCCTCCGGCCGGGCGTGCGACGGGTGCGATGTGCCCCGGAAGGGGGACGGGTGGTATTCGTGGGCGGTGGCCCCGATGACCCCCCGCCTCCCGCGGCGCGCCCTGCCCGCGCTCGCCGCCCTCCTCCTCCTCGCCCTGCCGGCCGGCTGCACCGGCCCGGGCGGTCGGCAGGCGACGGTCGCTCCGGCGACCCGCCCGCCGCTCGCCGAGCGGGCCGCCGCCGCCACCTCCCCGGCCCTGAAGGGGTTCTACGACCAGCGGATCAACTGGACACCCTGCCCCGACCAGGGCGACGGCGGCCAGGACGAGCCCGTCGTGCAGTGCGCCACCCTCAAGGTCCCGCTGGACTACGCCGACCCCGGCGGCCGCACCATCGAGGTCGCCCTCGCCAAGGTGCCCGCCGCCGACCCCGGTGAGCGGATCGGCTCCCTCCTGCTCAACCCCGGCGGGCCGGGAAACTCCGGCGTCAACACGGCCCGCTGGGGCTGGAAGGGCTTCGGCCCGCTGCACGACCACTACGACCTGGTCGGCTTCGACCCGCGCGGCGCCGGCGGCACCATCCCCGTGCACTGCCTGGACGACCGCACCCGCGCGGAGTGGACCAGTACCGACGACCCGGCCTACGACCACGGCCGGATCCTCGCCGACGCCTGCCGGGCCCGGCACGCCGACCTGCTGCCGCACCTCGGCACCCGCGACAGCGCCCGTGACATGGACGTGCTGCGCGGCGCCCTCGGCGAGCGCAGGCTCGACTTCCTCGGCCTCTCCTACGGCACCTACCTCGGCGCCCTCTACGCCGAGGAGTTCCCCGACCGCACCGGCCGGCTCGTCCTGGACGGCGCCGTCGAGCGCAGTACCGACCTGATCCACCTGAACGGCGAACAGGCCGTCGCCATGGAGGCCGAGTTCCGCGCCTTCGCCGCCGACTGCGCCACCGGTGCCGATCCCTGCCCGCTCGGCAGCGACCCGGCCACCGCCCCGAACCGGCTCGCGGACTTCCTCGACGGCCTCAAGGCCCACCCGCTGCGCGTCTCCGACAGCCGCACCGTCACCGCCGCGCTCGGCTGGGCCGGCGTCCTCGACGCGCTCAGCGACGGCAGGGGCTCCTGGCAGCGGCTGCGCGGCGCCCTCGAACCGGCCGTCGCCCACGGCCACGCCGAGGAGCTGCTCAAGCTCGCCGACGGCGCCAACGGCCGTACGGAGGAGGGGCGTTACGAGACCGTGGCGGACGCCTTCGCGGCCATCCACTGCGCGGACGCCCCGATGGCGCCCACCGGCCGGCAGCTGGACGCGGCCCTCGCCGACCTCGCCACCAAGGCCCCGCTGACCACCCGGCACGACCCCGGGGCCACCCTGTTCCTCCCGGACTGCCGCCCCTGGCCGTACCAGTCGCCCGAGCAGCCGCACACCGTGACCGCGCCCGGCAGCGCCCCGATCCTGGTGGTCGGCTCCACCGGCGACCCGGTCACCCCCTACCCGTGGGCACAGCGGATGGCGGCCGGGCTGCCGAACGCCGTGCTGCTCACCCGGGACGGGGACGGGCACATGGCATACGGCAGGAGCGGGTGCGTGCGCGACGCCGTCACCGCGTTCCTGGTGGACGGCCGGATGCCGGCGGCCGGGACGCGCTGCCCGTCCGACTGACGACTCCGGCCGCGCGGACTCCGGCGGCGCGGACGAGGAGGGGGCGTACCGCGCGAACGCGGTACGCCCCCTCCGGGCGGGTCCGGGATCAGGACTTCGGAGCCGTCAGGTCGTAGAAGGTGGCGCCGCCGACCGTCTTGGCGGTGAAGTGGCTGGTCACCCAGGCCTCGATCTGGGCGGACTCGGTCTGCTGACCGCCCTCGTCGCCCTCGCCGCCCGCGCCGCCGAAGCCGCGGTGGGAGCCGCCGCCGATGAACCAGTGCACCTTGCCCTCCTGGACGTACTTCTGGAAGCCCTCCAGGCTGAGCGAGGGGTCCGTGCCGTTGAAGCCGCCGAGCGCCATCACCGGCTTGCCGGTGGCGAGTTGGTAGCTCGCGGCGTTCTGCGAACCGGTGGTGGCGGCCGCCCAGGTGTAGTGGTCGGCGTCCTGCGAGACCAGGGCCGCGGCCTCGTCGCTGACCTTGGTGCCGCCGAGCAGACCGCCCATGCCGCCGCCGAAGCCGTCGGGGCCGCCGGGGCCACCCATGCCCTCGGGGTCCTGGGCGCCGGGGAAGCCGCCGCCCGGGAAGCCCGTGGCGCCGCCGGTGCCGCCGGCACCGCGCTCGTGGCGGCCGCCGGGGAAGCCACCCTGGCCGTGGGTGCCACGGCCGCCCTGGCCGCCCGGGAAGCCGCCCTGGCCGTTCTGGCCGCCCCAGCCGCCCTGGCCACCGGGGAAGCCGCCTTGGCCGTTCTGGCCACCCCAGCCGCCCTGACCGCCCTGACCGCCCTGGCCGAACATCCGGCCGTTGCCCATCGCGCCCTTGCCGCCCTTGCGCCCGAACGACCCCGGCCCGGACGCGCCCTTCACGGACGGCCCGGCGGTGATGATCGAGCCGTTGTGCGCGGTGCCCACGGTGTCCACCGCGTACGCCGCCGGACCGCCGAGCGCCGCCGCCAGGCCCAGCAGGCCCGCCACCGAGGCGATCCGCGCACCCATCCGTCCGTCGACCTTCCCGGCGAACTGCCCGGCCACCAGCGCGGCGGCCGCGGCCAGCCCGCCGACCAGCACGGCCCAGCGCAGCCAGGGCAGGAAGTCGGAGCTGCGCCCGAGCAGGACGAAGGCCCACACCGCCGTCACCGCGAGCACGCCCGCCAGCAGCAGCGCGTACGGCAGCCGGTGCCGCGCCCGCCACAGCCCGTCCACGCCCATGCCGACCAGCGCCGCGACCGCGGGGGCGAGCGCCACTGTGTAGTACTGGTGGAAGATTCCGGACATGAAGCTGAAGATCAGCGCGGTGGAGATCAGCCAGCCGCCCCAGACCAGGAACGCCGCGCGGGCGGTGTCCGGACGGGCGTAGCGGCGGGTTGCCCAGAGGCCGACCACCAGCAGGATCAGCGCGGCCGGCATCAGCCAGGCGATCTGCCCGCCGATGTCGCTGCCGAACAGCCGGGTGATGCCGGTCTGGCCCCAGCCCCGGTTGTGCATCGCGCCGGCCGGCAGGTCGAGCCCGGCCGGGAGGTGTCCGCCGCCGCCCACGCTGCCGCGCTCGTTGCCGTCGACCCGGCCCAGGCCGTTGTAGCCGAAGGTCAGCGACAGGAAGCTGTCGTCCTGCGAGCCGCCGACATACGGGCGGGCCGAGGCGGGCAGCAGCTGGACGACCGCCACCCACCAGCCGGCGGAGACCACCAGGGCCAGGCCCGCGAACAGGGTCTGCCGCAGCCGCCGCCAGAAGCCGGTGGGGGCCACGACCAGGTAGATCACCGCGAAGGCGGGCAGGATCAGGAACGCCGCCAGGGTCTTGGTGAGGAACGCGAAGCCGAACATCGCCCCGGTGAACAGCAGCCACCGGGTGCTCGCCGTCTCGACCGCCCGCACCATCCCGTATGCGGCCAGGGTGAGCAGCAGCACCAGCAGCGCGTCCGGGTTGTTGAAGCGGAACATCAGCGTCGCGACCGGGGTGAGCGCCAGCGCGGCGCCGGCCAGCAGGCCGCCCAGCGGGGAGAAGCGGCGGCGCACCGTGGCGTACAGCACGCCGACGGTGGCGGCGCCCATCAGCGCCTGCGGGGCCAGGATCGACCACGAGGAGAGGCCGAAGATCCGCACCGACAGCGCCATCGGCCACAGCGACGCCGGGGGCTTGTCGACGGTGATGAAGTTGGCGGCGTCGGAGGAGCCGAAGAAGAAGGCCTTCCAGCTCTGGCTGCCGGCCTGGACGGCGGCCGAGTAGAAGGCGTTGGCCCAGCCGGAGGCGCCCAGGCCCCACAGGTAGAGGACGACGGTAGCGGCCATCAGCGCCAGCAGGGACGGGCGCACCCAGCGCGGGTCGTCCGGGCGGCCGCGCCAGGCGCGGGCCGGGAGGGTGCGCAGCCGTCCGGACCAGGAGGCCGGGCCCTTCGGGCCGACGGGCGGCAGGGGCTGCTCGGGGAAGAGCGGCGCCGGGTCCGGCCGACCGGCGTCCGGCTGCGGCACCTCCGGCGGCGGGTAGTTCGCGGCCTCGGGCCACGGGTCGCCGGCCGGAGGGGAGTAGCTGCTCGTGGTCATGCGCCATACCGTGCGTGGCGCGGCTGAGAGAACCGTGAGACGGGGCTGTGAGACGCGTGTGATCTGCCCCGGTTCCACCCGGAAGGGCGCGGGTCTCAGACGGGCTTCACCTGGAGGGGCGCGGCTTCAGGCGGCCTTCACCGGGTCGTCACGCGGCGGGCGGCATGGTGATGTGCTTGCCCAGCCACTCCAGGGCCGGGGGGATCTCCCGGGTCCAGGTGTGGAAGTTGTGGCCGGCGGTGTCCAGGGTGATGGTCGACATCTTGGTGGGGGCCTTGAAGGCGCCGACCATGGCCTGGGTCTCCCCGTAGTTGTTCTCGTCGTTCGCGGTGGTCAGCAGCAGCGAGACGGGGGCGGGCGGCTGGTTCTTCAGCCGCCACAGCAGGTCGTTCTCCTGCTTCAGCTTGTCGTCGCCGCCGAACAGGTCGCCGGTGGTCGGGTCGTGCGCCGCGCTGTAGTAGCCGGAGAGCGCGATCGCGGCCGGGTAGGAGTCGGGCTTGCGCAGTGCGAACTTGAGCGCGCAGTAGCCGCCGGTGGAGTTGCCGATCACGGCCCGGTTGGCAGGGGCGGTGCCGATCCGGTAGGTGGTGGCGAGGGCCTTGGGCAGGTCGGTGGTGAAGAAGGTCTCCACCTGGGGGCCGTTCGGCACGTCGACGCACTCGGTGTCCCGGTCGCCGACCAGGGTCGGGCGGGTCATCACCAGGATGGTGGGCGGCAGCTTCTTCTGCTCGATCGCGTCGAGGGTGGAGGCCGGGTACTGCATCAGCGAGATCAGCTTCTCCGCGGTGCCCGGGTAGCCGGTGAGCACCAGCGCCATCGGGAAGCGCTGCTTGGCGTAGTCCGGCTGGAAGTACTGCGGCGGCAGGTAGACGTACGCCTCGGTGGTCAGGCCGCTGCCGGCTCCTTTGACGTCGACCTTCTGGATCAGCCCGGAGCGCTCGGGCTCGGAGCCCTGCGCCGAGTAGAAGTTCTGCTGGCCGGTGACGGCCACGCCGGAGGCGTTCGGCGTGTGGTCGACCACGGTGCCGAGCTTGCCGCTGGTGCCGAGCAGGTCGGTCCAGGAGCTGTAGAAGCCGAAGTAGCTGTTGGCGATCAGACCCATCGCGACCAGCACCGCCACCTGGGTCGCCAGGAAGGCGCCGATCCGGCCCACCCAGGCCTTCCAGCCCTTCCCGCCGAACCGCGGCCAGAGCCACATGGTGGCGGCGAAGACGAGGACCGCGACGACCGAGGCGGCGATCTGGAGGGGGAGTCCGGTGAGGCTGAGCACGAGCCCGATCGTAGTTGACCCTGACGGGCGGGCCGGGGCGGCCCCCTTCGGGTGATCGTCTGCGGCACGGCACGGCACGGCACGGCACGGCACGGCACGGGTCGGCACGGCGCATGCGGCACGGGGGTGCGGCACGGGGGGTGCCCGGGGGTGCCGCGGAGCCCGGCCGTAACGGGCATAACGGGACGGGTGGTTGCCGGCCGTCGGCACAACACCCGATACCCGGTGGCGAGTTCGGCCAGAACGGTTGACCCCTTGAAGTGGCCATGGCACTTTCGTGCGGCGCGGGCCTCGGCGACCGGTCGTACACCCCGCGATCCCCCACAAGGAGAGCCATGTTCAAGAGACTTGTCGCGGTGGCCGGCACGAGTGCCGTCGTCGCGAGCGGGCTGGCCTTAGCCGCCGCCCCCGCGCACGCCCTCCAGGCGGCCGACCTGACGTCGACCATCGCGCTGGACGACTGCTCGGCCTCGCTGGTCCGCTTCCCCGCCTCGGTGGACGGCGACCGGGCGATGATGCTCACCAACGGGCACTGCCTGCCCACCATGCCCTCGGCCGGCGAGGTCATCCAGAATGTGAGCGCCAGCCGCAGTGGCACTCTGCTGGACGGTGCGGGCAACAGCCTGGGCACCGTCCAGGCAGACCAGGTGATCTACGCGACGATGACCGGCACCGACGTCACGCTCTACCGCCTCACCGACACCTACGGGTCGATCCGCTCCAAGTACGGCGCCACCGCGCTGACCGTCAACGACACGCACCCGGTCGACGGCTCCTCGATGTACATCCCGTCCTCGTACTGGAAGCAGGTCTGGAACTGCTCCGTCAACGGGTTCGTGCCGACCCTGCGCGAGGACCAGTGGACCTGGCACGACTCGCTGCGCTACAGCTCAGGCTGCAACACCACGCACGGCACCTCCGGCTCGCCGATCATCGACTCCGCGAGCGGGCGGATCGTCGGCATCAACAACACCGGCAACGACGACGGCGCCATGTGCACCCTGAACAACCCCTGCGAGGTCGCCGCCGACGGCACCACCACGGCCACCAAGGGCCAGAGCTACGGCGAGGAGACCTACTGGTTCACCACCTGCCTGAACTCCAGCCGCGCCGTCGACCTCACCGTGCCCGGCTGCCTGCTCACCAAGCCGGGCGGCAGCGGTAGCGCCGTCTCGGTCGCCGGCCCCGGTGACCAGTCCACCACGGTCGGCGGCGCGGTGAACCTGCAGATCAACGCCTCCGGCGGTACCGCTCCGCTCGCGTACGGCGCGAGCGGCCTGCCCGCCGGCCTGTCGATCAACTCCGCCACCGGCCTGATCTCCGGCACCGCCTCCACCGCCGGTTCCTCCGGCGTCACGGTCACGGTGACGGACGCCGCCGGCAAGTCGGCCACCACCAGCTTCGCCTGGACGGTGCTCGGCAGTGGCGGTGGTAGCTGCACCCCGGCGCAGTTGCTCGGCAACCCGGGCTTCGAGACGGGCACGGCGGCGCCGTGGACGGCGAGCTCCGGCGTGATCGACAACAGCGCCTCCGAGCCGGCGCACGGCGGCAGCTGGAAGGCGTACCTGGACGGCTACGGCAACACCCACACCGACACCCTCGCCCAGACGGTGACGATCCCGGCGGGCTGCAAGGCGACGCTGAGCTTCTGGCTGCACATCGACACCGCCGAGACCGGCAGCACGGCGTACGACAAGCTGACCGTCGCCGTGAACGGCACCACGCTGAAGACCTACTCCAACGTGGACGCCGCGGCCGGCTACCAGCAGCGCGCCTTCGACCTCTCCGCCTACGCGGGCCAGAGCGTCACCCTGAAGTTCACCGGCACCGAGGACTCCTCGCTGCAGACGAGCTTCGTGATCGACGACACCTCGATCCAGACCGGCTGACGCCGTACGGCGATTGGACGTTCGAAGGGCCCGGTGGCTTCGGCCACCGGGCCCCACCGATGCTCTGGTTTCGTTCAACTTCCGTACACCATAAGGGTCGATGGTTAGGCTGCTGACTGACGTTGAACGGGTGGGCGATTCGTCGGCGTGATCACCTGCCGTGCGCCGGCGCCGCTTGCACCGGTCCACGGCCACATGGAGCCACACGCTTTGGGGGCGGAGACAAGTGACTGACCTGGATTTCGAGCGGCGGGTGAATCCCTGGCTCTTCGACAAGTCGGGGAACCTGACGGAGGACGCGAAGAAGCGGTTCCCCGACCTCGCCGCTGCCGCCTCGGGTGCCGCAGCTCCGGGTTGGGCGCCGCCACCGGTGGCCACGGCGGCCCCCGGCGGGCCGACGGTGAAGGTCAGCCCGGAGGCGCTGCGCAAGGCGGGGACCAACGCGGGCACCCTGCACACCGACTTCGACAAGGCCACCAAGGACGTGTGGAAGGACCTCCAGAGCAGCCTCCAGGGCATGTCCAAGGACTGGGCGATCGTGGGGGCGGTCCAGGCCGCGCACGAGTTGTGGGAGGCGCAGGCGCAAACGACCAGCCAGGCGATCGCGGACATCTCCACCGGTCTGACCAGCAACGCCGACCAGTACGCGCGCGCCGAACAGGTGAACGCCCAGAACATGAAGACGAACTGAGGCCGGCGACATGAGCACTTACTCAGACCTGCGCCAGGAGACGTTCAAGGGCATCGAGACCCTGGCCTCGGCCTTCGAGTCGCTGACGCGCAACTGGAAACTCTCCTCCGAGTTCACCGGCGACATCCTCACACCGCTCCAGGGATCGAACTGGCGGGGCGACGCGGCCGAGCGGGCCGCCGCCACCATCACCAAGACCCGCAACGAGCTCGACGCGGCCTTCGAGGAGGCCAGCGCGATCGGCAAGACGCTGCGCGAAGCGCACACCGAACTCGCCGCCGCCCGGGCGGACCTGGACGCGGCGTTGAAGAGGGCCGCCGACAATTCCCTGACGGTGGACGCGGACGGCGTCAACATCAGCTGGCCCGCGCCGACCAGCGACTCCGACAAGCACGACCCGACCTACGCCACCACGTACAAGGCCCTGGCCCAGTCGGTGGGCCAGGACATCGGGAAGGCCGTGGCCCGCGCGAAGGCGGCCGACACCGCGGCCGCCGCGGCGCTCGGCGGCGCCACCGGGAAGAGCAGGACCGCGTTCCAGCCGTCGACGGGCCCGGAGGAGCAGGGCAAGAAGGCGGCGGACCTCCTCAAGCTGGCCGGGAACCTCTCCGACGCCCAACTCGACGAGCTCAACAAGGCCCTGAAAGCCAACGCCAACAACCCGCAGTTCACCACCGCCTTCTACGATCGGCTCGGACCGGACGGCTTCCTCAAGTACTACGGCCAGCTGGCCGTCGCCTCGGCGGACAAGGGCAACCGCTCGACCGCCGTCGCCGACCTGCAGAAGAACCTCGGCACGGCGCTGGCCAGCGCCACCGACAGCCACAACTTCCCGCACCTGTCCGACGAGTGGGATGCGGGCCTGCGCAAGGCCGGAGCCACCCGGATCGAGGTCTGGCCGGCGGGTCGGCCGACCGTCAGCGACCAGCCGTTCGGCTATCAGATCCTGACCAACATCCTGCGCACCGGCACGTACGACCCGCGCTTCCTCAACCCGGTCGCGGAGCACGTCACCCAGCTCAGCCAGCGGAAGGACTTCTGGACCTCGGGGCACTGGGGCGACCGGGAGTTCGACGAGCTGAAGCTCCTGGGCTCCCCGCAGGGGTCCCAGCAGGGCGGATTCAACCCGATGACGGGTGTGCTGGAGGCACTCGCGCACAGTCCCCAGGCCGCGACCCAGTTCTTCCACGACCCGCCGACGGTCTACAACCTCGACGGGTCGGTCAAGGCCCACAGCCAGGACAAGAACACCTACCTCGAGGCGCTGACCAAGGGGGGTGGCGAATCGCCGCTCCAGGACGTCTGGAAGGGGCACGACTTCCCCGGCGGCCACGCGCAGTCGCCCGGGGTGCTCGCCCTCGGCGACGCGCTGGAGGCGGCCACCACCGGGCGGGCCTCCGACGCACCCCCGGGCACCCCCCTGCCGCTGCACACGCAGGACATGGGGGAGGTGATGTCGGACATCGTCAACCGCTTCGGGAGTGACGACGGCCGCAAGCTGCTCTATCCCGGCGGCGACTTCGCGGCCCTGGCGCCCAGCCTGGGCCACGTGAGCGCCGCTTACATGGGTGACCTCCAGCACGCGCTCAGCAAGGACGACTTGCTGCCGCGCTACGGCACCCCGGCGAAGCTGGACGACTCGAACACCCTCAAGATGCTGGCCGCGCTCGGCCGCAACCCCGACGCGTTCGGGGCGATCGCGCAGGCCCAGCAGGCCTACACGGCGGCGCACATCCAGGAGGTGATCCAGCACCGGGACCTCTACGGCCCCCAGTTCGACTCAGCGGTGAACAACGCCGCATACGCCGGCGGCGAGGTGACCGGTGCGATCGCCGCTGGGCGGACCCATGGGATCGTGGGTGACGCGAAGGCGGCTGCGAAGGCGTACAACGACGCCATCGACGACAATGCGACGTGGTTCAAGTCGGTCTGGACCATGACAGGTGGCCAGTTGAAGTACGCCGAGGTGAACCCCACGATCGCCATCGGGGCCGGGGCCGGCGAGGAGGTCAAGCACCTCATCGACAAGGCGGCCCAGAGCTACCACATCGAGGCGAAGTACGCGGACCCGGCCACGGCCTCGGACTTTTCGGCCGCTACCACGGCCTCCGACGCCGCCAAGGCTGCGGTGAAAAACGCCGCCCAGGGCAGCGGGATGAATGCACAGCAGATCGAGACGATGGCCCAGGCCGCCTCGATTTATGTGGGGGACGGCATCACCAAGACCGCGACGGTCTTCGACCGCGCCGCGAATGACTGAGCGCAGGCGGCTCCGGCGGCGGTGGCTCGCCGCCGGGCTCGCGGCGGTGGTCCTCGCCGCGGCGGGGGTTGGGTGGTGGTGGCGGTCGGGTCACGCACCCGCCGAACTGCCCGCCAGCGCCTGCTGGTCAGTTCTCACCCGGGCCGACCTTGAGCCTCTGGCGGCTGACCAGCATGGGACGTTCGTCGAGGACTACTCGATGGACTACGGTGGGGGGCTCCACCCAACCCCGGATAGCCAGACCTGCGATGTTCGGAACGCGGAGCACGTTGTCTTGAGCGTCCACATGCGGTCGGTGGACGAGTTCACCATGGAGGTCCTCTACGGCGCGGGCTCGAAGGTATCCAAGAGACCGCTTGACTTCGGTGCGGACGTGCAAGGGTGGGTTGAGCCAGAGGAGGTGAGCCTCGCGCTCCGGTGTGACAACCCGGAGAACACACGTATAGGCCGGCCGTACGTGCGGGTCGTGGTCAACACGTACGTCAGCAGTCCGATGCCGGACAGAAGCCACCGGGCAATCCTCGACATCCTGCTGAAGTACGCCAAGGCTGTCGTGGCGAGCTACCCGTGCTCGAACCCGCTGCACCTGCCGGACAGTGTCCCCGAGTCGGCGACGAACTTCCCGTCGCCGAATCACTGACCAGGTCGGGCCCGCCTATGCTGATCGGATGATCAGCCCGATAGACCTGGTGATATTCGACTGCGATGGCGTCCTGGTGGACAGCGAGGTGATCGCCGTCCGCGTCCTGGTGCGCCTCGGAGAGGAGTTCGGCTGGCCGCTGACCGAGGCCGAGGTGGTCGAGCGGTTCGTCGGGCGGTCGGAGGCGGCCAACCACGCGATGGTCGCCGAGCGGCTCGGGGAGGAGGCCGCGACGCTGTTCGACAAGCGCTTCCGCGAGCTGCACGCCGAGGCCGTGGACGCCGGGCTGACCCCGGTGGACGGCGTGGTGGAGGCGCTGGACGCGATCACGCTGCCGACCTGCGTGGCGTCCAGCGGCACCCACGAGAAGATGCGCCACACCCTGGGCCGGACCGGACTGTACGGGCGGTTCGAGGGCCGGATCTTCAGCGCCATCGAGGTCGGGCGCGGCAAGCCCGCGCCCGACCTCTTCCTGCACGCCGCACGGCGCATGGGCGTCGACCCGGCCCGCTGCCTGGTGGTCGAGGACAGCGGGCCCGGCGTCACCGCCGCCCGCGCCGCCGGGATGCGCGCGCTCGGCTACGCGGGCGGCGTGACGGCGGCGGAGCGGCTGGCCGGGCCGGGCACGGTCGTCTTCGACGACATGCGCGAGCTGCCCGGGCTGATCGCCGCCTACCAGGGGTAGCGGCCGCCGTCGGGGTGGAAGAACTGGCCGCTGGGCTCGGACAGTGCCTCGCCGAGCTGCTGGGCGATCCGGCGGCCGCCCTCCTCGACGCTGGACGGGCCGGAGTGGTGGTTGAGGTCGGTCGCGCAGTGGCCCGGTTCCAGCGCGCTGACCTTGATGCCCTCGGCGCGCAGGGCGCGGGCGTAGACCAGGGTGACGGCGTTCAGCGCGGCCTTGGAGGTGTTGTAGCCGAGCAGCGCCGCGTACTCCCCGGCCGGATGGTCGGGGTCGGCGAGCACGGAGGAGCTGCCGAGGCCACTGGAGACGTTGCCGATCAGGCCGGCCGGGGACTTGCGCAGCAGCGGCAGCATGGCGTTGATGACGGTGACGGCGCCGAACACGTTGGTCTCGTAGGTCGCGCGCAGGTCGTCGAGGGGCAGGGTCTCCGGGGTGTGGCCGAAGTCCCGGGTGATGCCCGCGTTGTTGACCAGGGTGTCCAGTCGGCCGTACTCGGCGGCGATCAGCTCGGCCGCGGCGGCGACAGTCGCCGGGTCGGTCACGTCCAGGTGGACGAAGCGGGCCTCCAAGCCCTCGGTGGTGAGCCCGGTGGCGGCCTCGGCGCCGCGCTCGGGGTCGCGGGCGCCGATCAGCACGGTGTGTCCGGCACGGGCGAGTTCGCGGGCGGTGGCGAGGCCGATGCCCTTGTTGGCGCCGGTGATCAGGACGATGCGGTGGTTGTCTGTCATGGGCTCCACCCTGGCCGGGCCGTACGAAGCGCGGGAGAGCACTGTCGAGGGTGGTACCGGCGATCCCATGGTCACGGTGCGGCGGCCGGGCCAGACTTGGAGGCGTGGAACACGTGGACCGGGCGGAGCTGGCCGCCTTCCTGCGGCGCTGGCGCGCCCGCATCCAGCCCGCCGACGTCGGCCTTCCGGCCGGTGGTCGGCGCCGTACCCCGGGCCTGCGCCGCCAGGAGGTCGCGCAGCTCGCGGGCATGTCGGTGGAGTACTACATCCGGCTCGAACAGGGCCGGGGCCCGCGCCCGTCCCGGCAGATGATCGGGGCGATCAGCCGGGCCCTGCGGTTGTCCGAGGACGAGACCGCCCACCTGCACCACTTGGTCGGCGAGCCGCCGTTGCCGCCGAGCGCGATGCCCCGTGACGTCCGGCCGGGCATCCTGCACCTGCTCGACCGGCTGGACGACACCCCGGCCATGGTCTGCAGCGCCGCCCGCGACATCCTCGCCTGGAACGCCATGGCGGCCGCGCTGCTCGGTGACTTCTCCGCCCTGCCGCCCGCGGAGCGCAACTTCGTCTGCCGCTTCTTCACCGACCCGGCCGCCCGCGCCCTCTACGAGCCCTCCGATCAGGACACGTTCGCCCGCCGCGCGGTCGCCGACCTGCGCTCCGCCGCCGCCCGCTACCCCGCCGACAGCGAGGTGCGCCGCCTGGTCGAGCGGCTGCACGCGGGCAGCGCCGAGTTCCGCGAACTGTGGGCCCGTCAGGACGTCGAGATGCGCCGCTCCACCCGCAAGCGCATCATCCACCCGGTGGTCGGGCCGCTCGACCTCGACTGCGAGGCGCTGCACGACCCGCACCGCGACCAGTGGACGATTTTCTACACCGCCGCGCCCGGCACCCCCTCGCACTCGGCGCTGCGGCTGCTCAAGGTGATCGGCAGCCAGGACCTGGTCCTGCGGGGGTGAGCGTCCCGGAGACCGGCCGGCTGATGCGCTGAAGCCTCTCCCGCTATGCCCGGAGAAAGCCGCTAGGGCTATATTGAACATGTTCAAATCTTCGGGCTTCGGGGGGTACTCATGGGCTTGGTGGCGCGCGCGGTGATCACCTGGATGGCGACCTGGGCAGCCCTCGTCGTGCTGTTCCTCCTGCCGACGACGCTTCCGGACCGATGGCAGTACTACATCTACTCGCCGGCCAGCATCGGGCTGTGGTGGCTGTCCGTGCTCGCAGGTCCGGTTGTGGCCTGCGCCGCCAATCGGCGGTGGATCCGCACCGGCGTGAGGAAGGCCGGAGCCGGCCGGGGCAGAGCCTGACGGCGGGCTCTGCCCCGCCTACCCGGCCGCCCGGTGGCGCAGGGTGGCGACGGCGGTGTCGAGGAAGTCGCGTACGGGGCCCGGACGGTCGCCGTCCTCCGGGACCGCCAGGCAGGTCTCGACCGGCGGGTGGTCGGTGACCGGCCGATAGGCGAGGTCGGGGCGGGAGTACGAGCCCGCGATGCTCAGCGGGACGAGCGCGATGCCCTGCCCGGAGGCGATCAGCTCGAACTTCTCGTCCAGGGTGTAGGTCCGCCGCGCCCGGGCGTCGAGGACCGGCTCACCGTCGAGATCGGCCGAGGTGAGGCTGCTGCGGCCGACCAGCGGATGCGTCGCGGGCAGGCACGCGACCTTGGTCTCGTGCCCGATGGGGATGGTGCGCAGCCCCGCGTCGTCGAAGGGGCGCCGCAGGTACCCGACGTGCGCGCGGCCGTCGCGCAGCGGCGCGTCCCGCTCCCACCAGCGCAGCGGCAGCACGTCGACCCCGGCCTCCGGGTGGCGCGCGGTGAACTCCCGGATGGCCTCCGAGACGTGCAGGCCGGGTGAGAAGGCGACGACGAGTCGCCTCTCGTTGTGTGCGGCCTCGTGCACGCGCTGCAGGGCCGTGTCCACCATGGTGGTGATGCGCTGCGCCTCCTCGTACAACTGCCGCCCGGCGGAGGTGAGTTCGATGCTGCGTGTGGTCCTGGTGAACAGTGCGCAGCCCAACTCCTGCTCGAACGCGCGGATCTGCCGGCTCAGGACCGGCTGCGCGATGAACAACGCTTGTGCCGCGCGGCCGAAATGGCCGTGCTCGGCGACCGCGACGAAGTAGCGGAGCTTGCGCAGGTCCAGATCCATGCCCGCACGGTATCAATGCGCTCGGAAGGGTATTGGACGCCCGGGCCGGGCCGCTCGGAGACTCGAACCATGACCGACAACCGCCACACCGCACTGATCATCGGTGCCTCCCGGACCCTGGGCCTCGGGCTCGCCGCCGAATTCCTCCGCCGCGACTGGGACGTCATCGGCACGGTCCGCGGCAACCGGCGCACCGGCCTGCACGACCTGGCGGACACCTCCGACGGACGGCTGACCGTCGAGTCGCTGGAGATGACCGACCCGGGGCAGATCGCGGCCCTGCGCGACCGACTCGCCAGCCGCAGCCTCGACCTACTCTTCGTCAACGCCGCCATCACCCGCGGCGACCTGCCGATCGGCGAGGTCCCGACGGACATGTTCACCGAGGTCATGGTGACCAACGCGCTCAGCCCGATGCGCGTCGTGGAGGTGCTCGGCCCGCTGGTCGCGCCGACCGGAACCATCGGGGTCATGTCCTCGGACCAGGGGAGCATCGCCCTGAACACCGACGGCGGTCAGGACCTCTACCGGGCCGGCAAGTCCGCGCTGAACCAGCTGATGCGCTGCTACGCGGCCCGCCACGCGGACGACCCGCGCACGTTGCTGCTGATGGGCCCGGGCTGGGTGCGCACCGAACTCGGCGGCTTCGAGGCCGAGCTCAGCGTGGAGGAGAGCGTCCCCGGGGTGGCGGGGACGATCGAGCGGCACCGGGGGAAGGCCGGCCTGCACTTCGTCGACCACCTGGGGCAGGTCGTGCCCTGGTAATTCGTTTGCCAGGCCTGATGGGTGCTGGCAGGGTCGGACGCCATGCCGTCCTCTCCCAAGATGCACGCTGACGAGCTGGACATCGACGAGGCGCTGGTGCGGCGCATGGTGGCCGCGCAGTTCCCGCAATGGGCCGACCTGCCCGTGGAGTTGGTTGACTCCGCCGGGACCGGCAACGCGATGTACCGGCTGGGCGCGGACCTGGTGGTACGGATCCCGCGCATCCCGGGGGCGGCCGAGGACATCGGCAAGGAACACGCCTGGCTGCCCCGCCTGGCGCCCGGACTGCCGGTCGCGGTACCGGCACCGGTGGGCCTGGGTGAGCCGGTCGAGGGCTGTCCGTGGCCGTGGTCGGTGCTCCGCTGGCTGGACGGATCCAACCCCGAGGCCGGGCACTCCCCGCAACCCGGGCTGCTCGCCCGGGACCTGGCGTCCTTCACCACCGCCCTGCACCGGGCGGACCCGACCGGCGGTCCGGCCTCCTACCGCAGCGAGTCCCTGTCGGACCGGGACGGCGCGATCCGGCGGGCGCTCGCGGCGCTGGCCGACGTCATCCCCGTCGAGGCGGCAACCTCCGCCTGGGAGGCGGCACTTCGTGCCCCGTCGCACCCCGGCCCACCGGTCTGGATCCACGCCGACCTCCAGCCCGGAAACCTCCTGGTCGACGGCCCGGGCCGGCTCAGCGCCGTCATCGACTTCGGCTGCGCGGGCCTCGGCGACCCGGCCGTGGACCTGCTCCCGGCCTGGTACGTCCTCCCGCCCGCCGCCCGCGACGCCTTCCGGGCGGCCGTCGGCGCCGACGACGCGGCCTGGGCGCGGGGGACGGGCTGGGCGCTGTCCGTCGCGCTGAGGGAACTCGACTACTACCGGGAGACCAACCCCCGGATGGTGCGCACCGCCCGGTACGTGGTCGGCGAGGTGCTGGCCGACCACGCCGCGAAGTCCTGACGGAGCACGGCCCGCGACTCCTACGGGGAGACGACCTGGGCCGCGCGGAGGAGCCGCTTGGTCATACCCAAGCGCTCGTACACGGCGATGGCCGCCTGGTTGTCCGCGTGCACCATGAGGGCGGCACGCCCGTGCCGACGTACCAACGCCTCGATGACGAAGCCGCAGACGGCCTGCGCCAGCCCACGCCCGCGGGCGGAGGGGTGCACGCACACGCCGGCCAGGAAGCCGCAGTCGGCCGCCGACCAGACATCGGCTGCTACGGCCAGGGGCTCCGGTCGTTCGCGGCTCCCGAGGGAGTCGACGATTCCGGCCCAACGGTGCGCACCGCCGTCCTCCGGTTGTGCGAACGAGTCGGGAAAGAAGCGGTCGAACAGCGAGGTCGCCTCCTTCACCCGCACCTCGTCCAGCCACTCCACTCCGACGGCCGGCGAGTCGGGCACGGCCGAGGTCTCCATCCAGTAGAACTCGGGGATCGGTGACAGGCCGCGGATCGCGCCGATCAGCGCCTCGATCAAGGACGCCTGGCCGACGGGGCGGTAGGACGGTCCGACGTCGTCCAGCACGTGCCGCACCACATGCGTGGCGTCATCGGTACCGCCCATGACCGCCAGCCGGTCGCGCCCGGAGAGGTCAGGGCTCGCCACCGCAAGGGCCGTCCCATGACGCCAGGCCCGCACCCCGGGGCCCAGCCGGCCGTCGCGCTGCCCCTGAGCTGCCCACAGGAGGTGCCCGTCTCCGGCTGCGGCTTCCTCGACGTCCCTGAGGCGTACAAGTTCTTCCATGCGTCTTTACCTATCAACTGCCGTGATCGTGCACAGTGATCCAGCCCTCACCTGCACTGTTCGAGGTCGGTGGGCAGCCGCCACTCGTACGGGAAGAGGTCGGCCGCCCAGTCCGGTCCGGTGGCGGCCGCGGGGGTGCGCAGGAAGGTGCGGTGGCACAGGAGTTCGCGGCGCTCGGCGGGGGTGAGCAGGCGTTCCTCGGGGCCGAGGTTCCCGTAGTCGTTCGGGTCGCGGTCGGGGCGGCCGTCGATCGGGGCGTCCTCGGCTACGTTGAGCAGGTCGCCGTCGGGCGTGCGGTAGTCGAGGCGGAAGTCGGTGCGCCATTGGGAGTTGCTGCCCCAGCTCTGGGAGAGGTCGCGGGTGGGGCGGTGGGCGCGGCGGTGGGTCCAGTAGATCGGCCAGCGGTCGGCCACCCCGCGTTCCGCGTGCGCGGCGCCGGCCCGGACCCGTACTCCGGCGCGACTGAACAGCAGTTCGCCGAGCATCAGTCCGGGCCAGCGGACGTCGAGGATCTCGATGGGGGCGTCCGGGTCCTCGGCCTGTTCGACCTCGGTGATCTCGTGCAGGAAGGGATCGAAGCGGGCCTGCTTGAAGGGCGTCATGCCGAGGGCGGTGAACAGGCTGAGGTAGGGCGGGAGTTGCGGGTCGAGGAGGAGGTAGTCGCTGACCCGGCTGAGGGCGTAGAGTTCCCGGAGGAGGTTCCAGCCCTCCTCCTTGTCGGTCCACCACTGGTCGCGGTGGGTGGCGGCGGTCCGGAGGCGTTCGACGTAGCCGTCGGTGGCGGCCTGACCGAGCCAGGGGGCGATGACGTCCTCGTAGGGGCCGTCGGTGTCGAGGAGCGCCTCGTACAGCGCGCGAGCGTTCACTGGGCCGATCCTGGCAGGTTTTACCCTCCGGTCAACCAACTTTCGGCTCGGCCCGGATAGCGTCCCGGGCCATGGACGTGTTCAACGTGAACGAGCGCGCGGCCCGACTGCCCGATGCCTGGCGCTCCCAGGTGCTGGGGCTGGTCGGGACGGCGGCGGTGAAGGTGCTGCGGATGGACGGGCGGGAGCTGGAGCCGGAGGTGCACGGGACGGCCGAGGCGCTGTTCGTCGCCGATGGCCTCCTCGAACTGGACGTGGAGGGTGAGGAGTTGACGGTCGGCGCCGGCGGGCTGTGTCAGGTGCCGGCGGGTGCGCGGCACGCGGTGCGGGCGGGCAGCCGGGGGACCTTGTTGATCGTCGAGGTGCCGGACCAGAAGGGCGGCTAGAGGGGCGGCCTCGGAGTCCATGCGGTGGACGGTCGTGACCGGTCAGATCCGGACGAGGTGGCGGGCGAAGAAGCGGACGGCGCTGTCGGCCTCGAAGCGGGGGAGTTCCTTGTGCTTGCCCGAGTTGGCGTGCAGCGTCTTCTCGGTGGAGGCGAAGGCGTCGAACAGCGCGAGGCTTTCCTCGCGGGTGATGTGCTCGTCGTCCCACTGCATGTCGTACTCGATCGGGATGGTGATCCGCTTCGCGTGGTCGACCAGGACGTCGGGCCAGTGCTGGCCGAAGACCGCGGCGGTGATCCGGGGTTCGGTCGCCGTGAACGGGACGCCGATGGCGGTGCCCATGTTGATGCCGAAGAAGCCGACCGGCCCGTCGGTGCCGATCTCGGGGAGTTCCTGGAGGGCGTCCAGGGTGGCCCGCCATTCCGGGACGGCGAGTTCGGCGAGGTGGGCGTTGTAGCGGACGACGATCGGGCCCTCCGGTCCGCCGGCCGCCCGGACCCGGAACATCTCGGCGACTTCGGCCTCGTCGTGCGCGGTGACCGGCCGGTCGCCGTGGCCGGGGGTGTCGATGACGGCGACGTGGAAGCCGCACCGGGTGACCAGGAGGCGGGCGCGGCCGGCCATCGCGGGGTGCTTCTTGTGGTTGCCGCCGCCGTGGCACATCAGGACCAGGGGCGCGCGGTCGGCGCCGGTGGCGGGCGACCAGAGGACCCCGGGGACGTCGCCCAGGGTGAAGTCGCGCTCGCGCATGCCGTGGGAGGACGACTCGGTGGTGAACTGGAGAGAGTACATAGCGTGTTGCCTTTCGGGATGCCCGGATTGGTTCAGGGGCTCCCGGCGACAGCTACGTCTGTCGCTCGACCGTGAGAGGGAGGGGGAGCACCCACATCGATACAGCGTTCACGGGGTCTCACCTCCTCGGGCGGTGTCGCGGTCGGGAAGACCATGCAGCTCGAATGACGTCCGGCGCAAGCGCTTTTTTCCTCACTGTCCGTCAAGGGCGGTGGCCACAGCGGCCTCCGCATGCAGACGGGTGGTGGGGAACACCGGGACCGGGCTGTCCTCCGGCCGGACCAGCAGTTCGATTTCGGTGCAGCCGAGGATGATCCCCTCCGCCCCGGCCGCGACCAGCTCCTCGATCACCCGCCGGTAGGCCGCCCGGGACTCCTCCCGGACCTCGCCGACGCACAGCTCCTGGTAGATCACCCGGTGGACCAGGGCGCGCGAACCCGCCTCCGGCACCAGGACGTCCAGTCCGCCGGACGCCAACCGCCCCCGGTAGAAGTCCTGTTCCATGGTGAACGCCGTCCCCAGCAGGCCCACCCGTCGAAGGCCCGCCGCCCGGACGGCCGCCGCGGTGGCGTCGGCCAGGTGTAGCAGCGGCACGGAGACCGCGGCCGCGACCTGGTCGGCGACCTTGTGCATGGTGTTGGTACAGATCAGCAGCAGGTCCGCGCCGGCGGCCTCCAGCGAGCGTGCCGCGCCGGCCAGGACCGAGCCGGCCTCCTCCCATCGCCCCGCCGCCTGCAGCTGCTCGATCTCGGCGAAGTCGACGGAGTGGAGCACCAGTCGGGCGGAGTGCAGTCCGCCCAGCCGGTCCCGGGTGAGCTCGTTCAGCAGGCGGTAGTACTCGGCGGTGGATTCCCAGCTCATGCCGCCGATCAGTCCAAGGGTCTTCATGAGCCAGTTATAAGCCGAAGGAGAGTATCGAAGCAATTGTATAAGGATTACTTTGCGGCACTCCCGGCCCTACCGCGGCACCCGGTGCTGCCACTCCCGGGTGAACACCACCGACCCCGCCTCCAGCGCCCGCAGCTGCACGACGCTGACGAAGTGCCCGGCGTCGCACCGCAGTTGGGTGCGGGTCTGGACGGTGACGTCCCAGCCGATGTCCGGCCGTTCCAGCCGCACCGTGCGGTCCGTACGGGCCTGGGCACTGAGCGGGGCGCCGGTGAGCACGCGGTACGCGGTGACGGTGTGCTCGTCGCGGACCAGCCCGTCGGGGTGGGTGCGGGTGCCGTCGCCGGCGGGGGAGAGCTCGATGCGCCACTCGTGGCGGCCGATGTCGTGGATGGTGACGTGCTCGGGCCGGGCGGTGAGCGGCTCGGTGAGGTGGATGTCCAGCGGGTCGGGCAGCGAGGGCGCCTCGAAGGTGACGGGCGTGGCGCCGGTGTCCGCCGCGAGGTGGCGCACGGGCAGGCCGAGGGTGGAGCGGGACGGGTCGAGGGCGTACCCGGTGTCGTCGGCGGACGGCCACACCCACGGCCAGTAGACCGAGGAGAGGGCGAGTCGCAGCCGGTGCCCGGCCGCGACAGTGGCCGCGCAGGCGGCGAGCTCGACCTCGGCGTCCGGCCCGGTGGCGGTCAGCACGCCCCGGGTGAGCAGCTGCGAGGTGCCGTCCGGGCCGACCGTGCAGAGCCGGGCCACGACCTGGACGGACCCGCCGTCCTCGCGCGGCCGCAGCCGCAGCCGCGCCGTCGGGGCGCCGAGCAGCTCGATCGGCTCGGGCAGCGGCAGGGAGTCGAAGCAGACCGAGCGGCCGTCCTCCTCGCGCTGGTCCGGAGGCTGGTCGGCGGGGCGGCCGTGCGGGACGTAGGCGCCGGCGTTGAGGCCGGTGTGCTGCGGGGAGCGGACGTGGACGTAGCGGTCGTCGGAGGCGGTGCCCGCGGTGCGCAGCTGGCCGTCCAGGTCGTAGTGGATCTCCCGGACGTCGGGGGAGGGCCAGCTGTCCGCGCCGGTCCAGCGGGTGCTGATCCAGCTGCGCAGGGCCGGTTCCTTGAGGGCGCCGGTGTCGACGCCGCGCAGCCAGTGGTTCCACCAGCGCAGGGTCTCGGGCAGGGCGGCCTCGGGCAGGCCGTGCGGCCAGGGGCCGAGCAGGGCGTGCGCGGTGGGGGACTCTGCCAGCAGGCGCAGCACGAAGGAGCAGGACGGGTCGCCCCAGCCGGCGACCGCGAACACCGGGACGGAGACCGGCACGGTGGTGTCCCCGGCGGCGAGCCAGGCGTCGACCGGGGGTTCCAGCGACTCCAGCCGGGCCAGCCAGCCGGAGCGCCAGGCGTCGCCGGTGTGCCGGGGATCCGGCGGGAGGGCGGCGTCGGCGATCAGGGCGGTGAGCCGGGTGTGCAGGTCGGTGGCGAGGACGGCGCCGCCGAGCCGGTGGCCGCCCTCGGGGCAGCCGGCGACCACCGCGCCGACGGTGTTCGGGGCGCGGGCGGCGAGCCGCAGCGCGGTGGTGGCGGCCGCGCCGACGCCGAGCAGGCCGACCCGGCCGTTGCACCAGGGGCGGCGGGCGAGCCAGTCGACGACGGCGGTGCCGTCGGTGAGTTCCTGCTCGCCGTCGGGTTCGGCGGGCAGGCCGCCGGAGTTGCCGTGGCCCCGGGTGTCGACCCGGACGGTGGCGTAGCCGTGGCCGGCGTACCAGGGGTGGCGGCGGGCGTCCTCGGCGGCGGTGCGGTCGGAGAGGCGGTCGGCCGAGTACTCCAGCAGGGCCGGGACGGGCTCGTCGCTGACCGGGCGCCACAGCCGGGCCGCCAGCTGGGTGCCGTCGGGCAGCGGGATGCGGACGTCCTCGCGGGTGGTGTGGAAGGGGTACGACGGCATGGCCGCTCCCATCGGGTACCGGGCCGGTGAGCGCCGAGCGGCCCGCGGCGCGTACGGGGTCGCGCCGCGGGCTGTCGGCATTCCGACCCTAGGGGAGGAAGCGGTGGATTTCCTGACGAACTGGGGCGAAATGGCTACACCTCGCTCGGCCGGGCGGGGGAGCCGGGCGGGGGGTTGGCGTGAACGGAGCAGGTCCCGAAACCGACCCGTACTTGCGTATGACTTGCAACTACTCGCCCGAGGGGGGAAAGATGGCCCAGCTCTGACCGCCCTGCCGAAAGGACAAGACGATGACCGGCCCCCGCTGGCGCGACCGGCTCACCCGCGAGGAGTGGATGCGCCTGGCCGGGATGGGCGGCTTCATCCTGGCGCTGCACGTGGTCGGCTGGTTCACCCTGCTGGCGCTGGTCGCGCCGGAGCACTACGACGTCGGCGGCCAGGTCTTCGGCGCGGGCATGGGTCTGACCGCCTACACCCTCGGCATGCGGCACGCCTTCGACGCGGACCACATCGCGGCGATCGACAACACCACCCGCAAGCTGATGGGCCAGGGCAAGCGGCCGCTGTCGGTCGGCTTCTGGTTCTCGCTGGGGCACTCCTCGATCGTCTTCGGCCTCTGCGCGCTGCTCGCCTTCGGCATCCGTTCGCTCGCCGACCAGGTGGAGGCGGACGACTCGAGCCTGCACCGGATGACCGGTCTGATCGGCACCGCCGTCTCCGGCTCCTTCCTGTTGCTGCTCGGCCTGATCAACCTGGGCGCGTTCAACGGCATCCTCAAGGTGTTCCGCCGGATGCGCGAGGGCGAGTACGACGAGGCCGAGCTGGAGCGCCAGTTGGAGCGGCGCGGGCTGATGAACCGGATCCTCGGCAAGGTCACCCGGGCGGTCACCAAGTCCTGGCACATGTACCCGGTGGGCCTGCTGTTCGGCCTGGGCTTCGACACCGCCACCGAGGTGTCGCTGCTGGTGCTGGCGGGCGGCGCGGCGGCGTTCTCGCTGCCCTGGTACGCCCTGCTGACCCTGCCGATCCTGTTCGCGGCCGGGATGAGCCTGCTGGACACCATCGACGGCTCGTTCATGAACTTCGCCTACGAGTGGGCGTTCTCCAAGCCGGTCCGCAAGATCTACTACAACCTGACCGTCACCGGTCTGTCGGTGCTGGTCGCGCTGGTCATCGGCCTGATCGAGCTGATCGGCCTGATCGGCGAGAAGCTGGGCATCACCAGCGGCCCGATCGCCTGGATCGGCGCGCTGGACCTCAACTTCGTCGGCTACGCGATCGTCGGCCTGTTCGTGCTGACCTGGATCGGCGCGATCGCGTTCTGGAAGTTCGGCAAGGTCGAGGAGAAGTGGTCGGCGGGGCTGGCCGCGGCCGAGTCGGAGTGACCGGCGGCAAAGCGCCCTGAACGAAGCCGAGGGGCCGGTGACCGGGGTCTGGTCACCGGCCCCTCGGGGCTTTTTCGGGGCGTGCGGGACGGACCGCTACCGCAGGGCGGCGAGCATCGCGTCCGCCATCACCTGCTCGCCGGTCGCGTTCGGGTGGAACGGCACGGCGGGCGAGCCGGGCAGCGCGCCCTCGATCCAGCGGTCGTCCGAGCAGACGTCGTGCCCGAGGGTCGGCGTCGCGGTGTCCACGTACGTCGCGCCGCCCGCCGCCGCCGTGGACCTGAGGGCGGCGTTCAGCTTGTCGAGCACGCTGTGCATGTACTCGACGTCGCCCGGCGTCACCGGCTGGCGCAGGACGCACTTGGAGCCGTCGGCGGGCAGCACGGACGGGTAACCGACCAGCAGCACCTTGGCCTTGGGGGCCTTGGCGTGGATCTGCTGCAGGGTGGTGGCGATCTGCGGGGCGATCGTGGTGGTGATCCGCTCGGCCAGGTCGTCGTTGCCGTACTGCCAGGACCAGGTGTTCCAGTCCCAGTAGCCGTGGTGGTAGACGTCCTTGCAGGGCGTGCCGAGCGGGTTGACGACCGCGCCGGCGATGCAGGTGGCGACCAGTTCGCCGAGACCGAGGTCGCTGGAGGCGAGGTCGTTGCCGCCGATGCCGAGGGTGACCAGGTCGGTGTCGCCGGTCACCGAGTCCAGCTGCGGGTCGTTGACCCGGATGAAGGCGTCGTACTGCGGCTGCGTCATCGCCTTGACCTTGGCGGCCGCGCAGGTGACGTCGGTGTACGCGCCGGCCTTGAGCGCGGCGGCGACCAGGTGGCCGTAGTTGTGGTCGGAGCGCAGGCACAGTCCGGCCGACTGGCCGGGCACCCCGGCGCCGGCGGCGTAGGAGTCGCCGAGGGCCACGTAGTGCTTCGGCGCCGCGGTGGCGGCCTGGGCGGTGGTGGAGGTGAGCGCGAGGGCGGCGCCGAGGGCGACCGCGGCGAGCGCGGTGGAATTGCGGAGTCGCCGGGCCAGTGGCAGTGGGCGGGGCCGGGCAGGGCGGAGCACGGTTCCTCCTGGGGGAGAGAAACGACGGGTGGGGGTCGTGCCGAGCCGGGCCACAGCTACTCGCAGGTAAGTTACTGCCAGGTTTCGCGCACGTCCATCGTTTCGGCGGAAATTCCGAATTTGCGTCAGATGGCACTGGGTGACATTTCGAATTTCGCTCCACCGCGTATCGCCGTCATTTCCGAAACGCGGTGGAGCGGAATTCGCGTCGACGCTTGTTACCGACCGGTTGACCGGGCGTCACCCCAGGCCGCACTATCGGGCGCACACCGACAGCCGCGACGGAGGACTGCGCAATGGCCCTGGACGCCGACGTCATCGTCATCGGAGCGGGACTCGCCGGCCTCGCCGCCACCGCCGAACTCGCCGACGCCGGACGGAAGGTGATCCTGCTGGACCAGGAACCCGCCGCCTCGCTCGGCGGCCAGGCGCACTGGTCCTTCGGCGGCCTCTTCCTGGTCGACTCGCCCGAGCAGCGCCGGATGCGCATCCGCGACTCGCACGCGCTCGCCCGTCAGGACTGGCTCGGCACGGCCGGCTTCGACCGGCCCGAGGACGCCTGGCCGCGCCGCTGGGCCGAGGCCTACGTCGACTTCGCGGCCGGCGAGAAGCGCTCCTGGCTGCACGGCATGGGCGTGCGGTTCTTCCCGGTGGTCGGCTGGGCCGAGCGCGGCGGCTTCCTCGCCGACGGGCCTGGCAACTCGGTGCCGCGCTTCCACATCACCTGGGGC
Organism: Kitasatospora sp. NPDC048296; assembly: GCF_043201815.1. Classification (NCBI taxonomy): domain Bacteria; kingdom Bacillati; phylum Actinomycetota; class Actinomycetes; order Kitasatosporales; family Streptomycetaceae; genus Kitasatospora; species Kitasatospora sp. NPDC048296. Next base: position 34,093 of record NZ_JBICZB010000013.1, on the reverse strand, counting down.
ACCGGGCCCGGGCTGCTCGCCCCCTTCGTCCGGCGGGTCCGCTCCGCCGCGGCCCGCGGGCTGGTCGACCTGCGCTTCCGGCACCGGGTCACCGGGCTGACCGCCACCGCGGGCACCACCGACACCGTCACCGGCGAGGTGCTGGTCCCCAGTCCGGCGGGCCGCGGCGAGGCCAGCTCGCGCGAGGTCGCCGGGAGCTTCGAACTGCGCGCCCAGGCCGTGGTCGTCACCTCCGGCGGCATCGGCGGCAACCACGACCTGGTCCGCAAGGCCTGGCCCGCCCGGCTCGGCACCCCGCCCGCCAAGCTGCTCTCCGGGGTGCCCGCGCACGTCGACGGCCTGATGCTGGAGGTCACCGGACGGGCGGGCGGCAACCTGATCAACGGCGACCGGATGTGGCACTACACCGAGGGCATCGAGAACTGGGACCCGATCTGGGCCCGGCACGGCATCCGCATCCTGCCCGGCCCCTCCTCGCTCTGGCTGGACGCCCGCGGCCGGCGACTGCCCGTCCCGCTCTTCCCCGGCTTCGACACCCTCGGCACACTCGAACACATCATGGCGAGCGGCCACGAGCACACCTGGTTCGTGCTCAACCAGCGCATCATCGAGAAGGAGTTCACCCTCTCCGGCTCCGAACAGAACCCCGACCTCACCGGAAAATCCGTGCGCGGGGTGCTCGGACGGGCGCTGCCCGGCGCCCCCGGCCCGGTCCAGGGGCACCTGCGGCACGGGCCCGACTTCGTGGTCGCCGGCAACCTCGCCGACCTCGCCCGGGGCATGAACGCCAGGACCCGCGAACCGCTGATCGACCCGGACGAACTGCGCCGCACCGTCGAGGACCGCGACCGGCAGGTGGCCAACCCCTTCGCCAAGGACCTCCAGATCACCGCCATCCAGGGCGCCCGTCGCTACCTCGGCGACAAGCTCGTGCGCACCGCCGCCCCGCACCGCATCCTCGACCCGGCCGCCGCCCCGCTGATCGCCGTCCGGCTCAACATCCTGACCCGCAAGTCGCTCGGCGGACTGGAGACCGACCTGTCCTCGCGGGTGCTGCGCCCGGACGGCGAGGCGCTGCCCGGCGTCTACGCGGCGGGCGAGGCGGCCGGCTTCGGCGGCGGGGGCGTGCACGGCTACCGCTCCCTGGAGGGGACCTTCCTCGGCGGCTGCCTGTTCTCGGGGCGCACGGCGGGCCGGGCGGCGGCGGAGGCGGTGGCGTAGCGGCCCTCGGCGGTACGGCCCTCGGCGGTACGGGCCCCGACGGTACGGGCGTCGGTTCTCCGGCTGTCAGGCTCCCGGTACGTCGCCGCCGTCGCGGTGCGCCCCCTCCCCCGAGCGGGGCGCACCGCCACTGCTCGCGACCAACCCTGCCCGAGCGGCGCCCCCGTGCCTATCCGCATCCGGCCGGTGCGCACGCAGCTTTCCGGATAGCCAGGCGGGCCGGTCAGGCGCTGCGCCCGAGGGTCTCCGAGGGCGGGTGCCCGTAGGTGCGCCGGTAGGCCGCGCTGAACCGGCCGAGGTGGGTGAAGCCCCAGCGGCAGGCGACCTCGGTGACCGTGCCGCTCGACCGGCCGTCGGCGATGGCGAGCAGCTCGTGGTGGACCCGGTCGAGCCGGACCTCGCGCAGGTAGGCGAGCGGGGTGGTGTCCAGGTGGGCGCGGAAGCCCTCCCGCAGGGTGCGCACGCCGACCCGGGCGGCCTGGGCGATGTCGCCGACCGAGAGCGCCTCGTGCGCGTGCTCCGCGCAGTAGGCGGTGGCCCGGCGCAGCGCGCTCGGCAGCATCGCGCGGGCGCCGTCCGCGGTCGGCCCGCTGAAGGAGTGCGGCTGGGCGTCCAGCAGGCCGTCGACGAGCAGCTTCTCGAAGTGGCCCAGGCCCAGTGGGGAGCGGCGGCCGAGCGGGGAGACGGCGAACCGCATGAAGTGCCGGGCGAGTTCGACCCAGGCGTGGACAGCCGGGTCGGCGGGGTCGAGGTGGTGGCGGAACCGGGGCGCTTGGCGGGGGAGGTCGCCGAGCCGGACCGCGAGGGCCTGCTCGACCGTCTCGCGGGAGACCGCGAGCGCGCCGTTGCGGGCCCGGCTGTCCCACTCCATGGAGACCTGGTCGCCCGGCCCGGCGACGAACAGCGCGGAGGGCAGTTCGACGCCGTTGGCGCGGACCCGTACGTCGCCGGTGACGGGCAGGATGACGCTGTAGAAGTCGGGCAGTTCCTCGGTGTTCAGCCGGACGTCCGCGCCGTAGCACAGGTCGTAGAGCCCGATCCCGCCCTCGTGGAACACCCGGAAGCAGCTGGCGAGTTGCTGTCTGCCCAGGACCGCCAGGCGGTGCGAGGAGAGTCGCCCGCTGACGATCTCCCGCAGTTCGTCGACGCTGCTGCCCCGGTACAGCGCGACCGGGCCCGATCCGTCCGCGCCGTCGTCCGGTTCCGCGTCCGGTTCCGCCGGGTACGTCACGCCGCCGTCCGGCGCCGGGCGACGGCGAAGGAGGCGATCACGACCGAGGCGACCAGCCCGGCCAGGGTGAGCAGGGCCCCGAGCACCATCAGCACCGCCGCGCCGATCAGCTTGCCGGGCAGGGCGGGGGAGTCGGTGCCGGAGTGCCAGACCACCCGGCCCGCGGTGAGCTTGGCGAGGTCGACGGTGCCCTGCCGGCCGTCGTCGAGCTTCAGCCGGGAGTCGATCGCCTGGTCGCGTCCGTCGCCCATCAGGAAGGCCCGCCCGGGCGGGACGGTGACGTCGAAGTCGTGGGGGCAGGTGCCGGTCTGCCGGGCGGGCGGCTCGTCCAGCGGCTTGCCGTCCAGGCTGAGCTGTCCGCCGGTGCAGGCGATGCGGTCGCCGCCGAGGGCCATCACGCGGGAGACGACGGGGTGGTGGAGGTCCCAGGGGGAGTCGACGACGTAGATCTCGCCGCGGCGCACGTCCGCGGCCGCGACCCGGTCGGTCAGCATCCGGTCGCCCTGCCGCAGTCCCGGTCCCATCGCCGTGCCGTCCATCCGGTGGACCGAGTAGCCGCCGGTGAGGACCACCGAGAGCCCGAGGGCCCCGCAGAGGATCCCGAGCACCGCCACGGCCACCGAGAACCACAGGCCCACGGCCCTCCGCTTCGGCATCCGCCCGTCCTTCCCTGGAAACCGCCCCGTCGGCGCGGGGCCCTGGGCATCCTAGTGAGGGGTGCCCCGGCCCGGCGGAGGGTCCCCGGGTGCCCGGTACAGTTCCGGTGCAGAGCGTGCCGCCGACCAGGGCTCGCCGACCCGAGGGGGAGCAGAGCCGATGAGCCGCCGTGACCGCGACCGCAAGCAGGGTGCCGGGTCCCCGGTGACGGTGACCGTCTGCCGCGGCTGCTGCTGCGGCGCCGAGGCGAAGCACCCGGGGGTGGACCACGCGGGGCAGTACGAGCGGCTGCGGACCGCGGTCGGCTCGGCGGGCCGGGTCCGTGCGGTGAAGTGCCTGGACGTCTGCACCCAGTCCAACGTGGTGGTGGTCGGCCCCTCCAGTGAGGGCCGGGCGGCGGGCGGTCGTCCGGTCTGGCTCGGCTTCGTGCTGATGGACGAGATGATCGACGACATAGCCGCCTGGGTGCACGCGGGCGGTCCGGGCCTGGCCGACCCGCCCGGCCTGCTCGACCTCCAGCTGATCTCGGTCTCCCGCCGGGTGCGCGAGGCCCTGCCCGACTGACCCCCTGACCGGCCCGATCATTACTGACTGATTGTCAGATCGACGCCCCGGGGCGGCCGTGAGGCCGGACCACTACCATGACCGGTGCATCGAGTGACCGGTGCATCGAGTGGTTGGGCGCCGAGGGAGGAAGACGATGACGACGGTCTGCCGCATCTGCGCGGGCACCGGCCGGACCGCCGGCCTCAACTGCCGCACCTGCCAGGGCACCGGCACCACCGAGGTGGGCGGCGGGGGCGGCAACTGTTTCCTCTGCAACGGCACCGGGGTGTACGTCCGCTACCGGGTGGACGCGACCGGCGCCAAGCAGGCCTACCGGGACGAGATCTGCCGCACCTGCGACGGCACCGGCGACCGGGCCGCCACGCACTGGGACGAACCGTCCTCCTGATCTGCACTCGCCGGTGTCGCCGCCGCCTCGGGCCGGGCCAGCACATGACACAGGGTCAAGATCTCTGGTATCGAAGGGTCCCATGATCCGACGTCGGTTCGGTACGGACATGCTCTTTACCTGGCCTTGATCGAACGTTGGTGTTCAAGTGGGGGACGCGCTGACGCTCGTTCACCGGAAGTCCGCGTGCGGTCAACGCGCCGCTGACAGAGTCCCGCGCATGGATATCCCCAACATGGGCGTGCCGGCCAAGCTTGCCGACCGCATGAGCATGGCCGAGCAGCACGAGTACCTGCGGGCCCGCTTCTCCCGCCGCCGGATGCTGCGCGCCGGCGCCGTGACGGTGGGCGCCATCGCCGTCGGCGGTGCGCTGGGCAGCGGCACCGCGGTCGCGGCCCCGGCCGGCCCGCAGCTGCTGACGGGCGGCACGACGGACGGCATCGACGGCTCGCTGGTCGCGCCGATCGGGCGCCACCTCCAGTTCGGCCCCGAGCCGGACACCCAGTTCCGTATCTCCTGGCAGGTCCCGGCGCCGGTCAAGAAGCCGTTCCTGCGCTTCGGCAAGCACCCGTGGGACCTCAGCCACAAGGTCCAGGCCGAGGTCCGCGCCCTGCACACCCCGGCGCTGACCCCGAACAGCCAGCCGGTGGACCAGTACTACCTGCACGTGGCGCTGGAGGACCTGCACCCCGACACCACCTACTACTACGGTGTCGGCCACGAGGGCTTCGACCCGGCCTCGCAGCAGCGGATCTCCACCCTGCACACCTTCCGCACCGCGCCCGCCCGCGACCACCGCTGGGGCAAGGTGTACGAGCCGTTCACCTTCACCGCCTTCGGCGACCAGGGCGTCAGCTCGCACGCGGCCGGCAACGACCACGTGATCCTGGCCCAGAACCCGGCCTTCCACCTGCACGCCGGCGACATCTGCTACGCCGACCCGGCCGGCTCCGGCACCGACCCGGACAAGTCCGTCTACAACGCCCGGACCTGGGACGACTTCCTGGTCCAGACCGAGACGGTTGCCGCCACCGTGCCGTGGATGGTCGCGTACGGCAACCACGACATCGAGGCCTGGTACTCGCCCAACGGCTACGGCGGCGAGAACACCCGCTTCTACCTGCCGGACAACGGCCCGGACCCGCGCAAGGTCCCCGGCGTCTACAGCTTCCGCTACAAGAACGTCGGCGTCATCTCCCTCGACGCCAACGACGTGTCCTACGAGATCCCGGCCAACCTGGGCCTCTCGGCGGGCAAGCAGACCGCGTGGCTGGAGCGCACCCTCAAGGACCTGCGCGGCGACGAGACCGTCGACTTCATCGTGGTCTTCTTCCACCACTGCGCCTTCTCCACCACCGTCGCGCACGCCTCCGAGGGCGGTGTCCGCGAGGCCTGGGTGCCGCTGTTCGAGAAGTACCGGGTGGACCTGGTCATCAACGGCCACAACCACATCTACGAGCGCACCGACGCCATCCTCGGCAACAAGGTCTCGAAGCAGGTGCCGAGCGGCGCCACGATCGAGCCGGAGAAGGACGGCGTGGTCTACGTGACCGCGGGTGCGGCCGGCCGCAGCCTGTACAAGTTCGACGTGCCGGACACCTACGAGGGGCACGAGAACCACCAGGACGAGGTCACGACCTACTACTGGAGCAAGGGCCGGGTGAAGACCCCCGAGACCATCCAGTGGTCGCGGGTGCGCTACACCGGCTACTCCTTCATCAAGGTCGACGTCACCCCGGCGCACCTGGGCCAGAAGTCGGTCATGAAGGTCACCGCGCTGACCGAGGACGGCAAGCAGATCGACAACTACAGCATCCTGCGCAAGGTCGGCGAGGGCTGGGACTCCGGCCGCGACGACGACGGCGAGGGCGGCGGCTGGGGCTGGTAGGCCCCGATCGACGCGACGGGCCCCGGTGTCGAGGAACTCCTCGACGCCGGGGCCCGGCCACGTTCAGCGCCGGGGCCCGTACATGATCACGGCGACCCCGGCCAGGCAGATCAGCGCGCCCAGCACGTCGTAGCGGGTCGGCCGGAAGCCGTCCACGGCCATGCCCCAGAGCAGCGAGCCCGCCACGAACACCCCGCCGTACGCGGCCAGTACCCGGCCGAAGTGGCTGTCCGGCTGCAGCGCCGCGACGAAGCCGTACGCGCCGAGCGCCACCACCCCCAACCCCGCCAGCCACCACGGCCGTTGCTCCCGCACGCTCTGCCAGACCAGCCAGCAGCCGCCGATCTCGGCGACGGCGGCGAGCACGAACAGCGCGACGGAACGCAGGACGGTCATGCGCTTGAGCCTAGGGCCTGTCTCTCGGGTCCTTGCCGGGTCCGACAAGACCCGAGAGACAGGCCCTGGGCGCTCAGCTCTGCCGGTACGTCGCGAGGAAGCGCCCGATCCGGTTGATCGCCGTCTCCAGGTCGTCGGCGCGCGGCAGGGTGACGAAGCGGAAGTGGTCCGGGCGGGGCCAGTTGAAGCCGGTGCCCTGGACGACGTGGATCTTCTCGCGCAGCAGCAGGTCCAGCACGAACCGCTCGTCGTCGACGATCCGGTGCACCGCCGGGTCGAGCTTGGCGAAGGCGTACAGGGCGCCCTTGGGCTTGACGCAGCTGACGCCGGGGATCTCGTTGAGCGCCTTGACCGCGATGTCGCGCTGCTCGGTGAGCCGGCCGCCGGGCAGTACCAGGTCGTTGATGGACTGGTGGCCGCCGAGCGCGGCCTGGACGGCGTACTGGGCGGGCACGTTGGGGCACAGCCGCATGCCGGAGAGCATGGTCAGGCCCTCCAGGTAGTCGGTCGCGTGCTGCTTGGGGCCGGAGACGACCAGCCAGCCGCTGCGGAAGCCGGCCACCCGGTAGGCCTTGGAGAGGCCGTTGAAGGTGAGGGTGAGCACGTCGTCGGCGAGGGCCGCCAGGCAGTGGTGCTCGGTGTCGTCGTAGAGGATCTTGTCGTAGATCTCGTCGGCCAGCACCATCAGCTGGTGGCGGCGGGCCAGGTCGAGGATGCCCTCCAGCAGTTCCTTCGGGTAGACCGCGCCGGTGGGGTTGTTGGGGTTGATGACCACGATCGCCTTGGTGCGGGCGGTGATCTTGGCGGCGATGTCGTCCAGGTCCGGATACCACTCGGCCTCTTCGTCGCACAGGTAGTGCACGGCCTTGCCGCCGGCCAGCCGGACCGACGCGGTCCAGAGCGGGTAGTCGGGCATCGGGACGAGCACCTCGTCGCCGTCGTCCACCAGCGCGGTGACGGCCATCTGGATCAGCTCGGAGACGCCGTTGCCGAGGTAGACGTCGTTGACGCCGACGCCCTGGACCCCGCGCTGCTGGTAGTACTGCACCACCGCGCGACGGGCCGGCAGGATGCCGCGCGAGTCGCTGTAGCCGTGCGCCCGCGGCAGGTTGCGGATGATGTCCTGGATGATCTCCTCGGGCGCCTCGAAGCCGAACGGGGCCGGGTTGCCGGTGTTCAGCCGCAGCACGCTGTGCCCGGCCTCCTCCAGGGCGTTGGCCTGGTCGACCACCGGTCCCCGGATCTCGTAGCACACGCCGTTCAGCTTGCTCGACTGCCGAAACTCCATCTGCGGCCTCCCGACCGTCACCACCGCTCCGTTGCTTCTGCTTTGTTCTACCAAGTTGGCACTTGGAAAGTCCAACCTTTTGGCTATGCTGATCCACATGTCACGCCGAAGCTACGACCAGTACTGCGCCGTCGCCCGCGCCCTGGACGCGGTGGGGGAGCGCTGGAGCCTCCTGATCGTCCGTGAACTCCTCGGCGGCCCGCGCCGCTACACCGACCTGCACGCCGACCTGCCCGGCGTCTCCACCGACATCCTCGCGGCCAGGCTCAAGCAACTGGAGGGCGAGGGGCTCGCCGTCCGGCGCAAGCTGGAACGGCCGGCCAGCGCGACGGTCTACGAGCTGACCGGGCGCGGAAGCGAACTGCGGCCGGTGATCGAGGCCTTGGGGGAGTGGGGGCTGGGCGCCCTGGGCGAGCAGCGGCCCACCGACGCGGTGCGGGAGCACTGGTTCACGGCTCCGAGCGCGGCCGTCGGGGGGTGAGCGAACCCTGTCGCAGTGGGGCGGCGGCAAAGCCCCCGTCGCCGGCCGCCGCCCCGTGTGCTCAGGATGGCGCGGACCGATAAACGGGCAGTGGACGCCGGATGAGCGGCCGGGCCCCTGTGGTATTGGTTGGTAAACACACACGTACGATTGCCGGATCGCGCCGCGGAGTCATCAGAGAAGAGCGGAGGCCGCCCGTGCCCACCACCAGTCGCAGCTACGCCAGCTACGTCGCCGTCGGGGACTCCTTCACCGAGGGCATGTGCGACGACCTGCTGCCCGACGGCCACTACCGCGGCTGGGCCGACCGGGTCGCCTCGGCGCTCGCCGCCGAGCACGCGGATCGGGTGGGGCAATCAGGCGGGGACTTCCGGTACGCCAACCTCGCCGTCCGCGGCAAGCTCATCGGCCAGATCCACGACGAGCAGCTCGCCACCGCCGCCGCCATGGGCGCCGAACTCGTCACCCTGGCCGGCGGCCTCAACGACGTGCTGCGCCCCGGCTGCGACATCGACCGGGTCGAGCGGCTGCTCGGCCGCTGCGCCGCCGACCTGCGCGCAGCCGGCGCCACCGTCGTCCTGTTCACCAGCACCGACCCCACCCGCAGGATGGCAGGCGGCGCCCGGCTGCTGCCCGCCATCCTGCGGATGAAGGCCTTCGTGCAGGAGCTCGGGCGGCAGGACGGCTTCGTCGTGGTCGACCTCTTCTCCGCGCCTTGCTTCGACGACCGCCGGCTCTGGGACGAGGACCGGCTGCACTTCTCTCCCGAGGGCCACCGCCGGGTCGCCGAGGGTGTGCTGGAGGCGCTCGGCCGCCCCGCCGCCTTCGACTGGCGCGCCCCGCTGCCGCCTGCCGCCCCAGTCGGCCGCGTCGAGCAGCTGCGCTCGGACGCCCGCTGGCTGGGCACCCACCTCGGCCCGTGGATCGGGCGCCGCCTCACCGGCCGCTCCTCCGGCGACGGCCGCCCGCCGAAGCGGCCCGAGCTGCTGCCGTACCGCTAGGCCGACCGCTTCGGCCCTCCTGCTTCTTCAGTCCTCCTGCTCTTCCAGGACCAGGCTCGCCATCGGGGCGTGGGTGGTCCAGCCCAGCGAGGTGTAGAGCGCCCGACCGTCCGGCGTGCCGACCAGTACGCCGGTGCGGGCACCGGTGTCGTACGCGCCGGACTGCAGCGCCCGGATCACCACGGAACCCAGGCCCCGGCGGCGATGCTCGGGGGCCGTCACGATCTGGTCCGGGACGGCCACCGGGCCGGCCAGGCCCGCCTGGCCCCGGGCGGCCAGGTGCCCGTCCTCGGTGCGCACCAGCACCCGCAGGATCCCGCCCCTGGTCCAGGTGGTCACGGTGTAGCCGGCCGGGAGCTCGGGCCGCTCGGGGCCGAGCGGGGCGGTCATCAGGAAGCCCGGCTGGTCCAGCCGCCACCGCGGGCCGAGCCAGGGACGCACGGTGTCGTCCTCGGCGAACAGCTTCAGCCAGGTGGTCGGCGCGGTGATCGTCTCGGCGAGCTTGCGGACCTCGCCCTCGGTCGGCTCGGGCAGCACGTGCCGGCCCACCTCCCTGGCCGGTGCGCCGACGTCGATGCTCCAGCCCCAGGGCTGCTCCACCGGATCGGCGGAGCCCCGGGAGACCGTCCAGCCGCTGATCCACATCCGGACCAGCTCGGTGATGCTCGCCTGCGCCATGCTGCCTGCTCCCCCGCACGTAATGGTCTCTTTGCTGCTGCACATATTACTGATGTGAGGGTGGCCGTGCCCAGTAGGATTTCAGGGTTCACGGGGCCGGACCGGCGCCCCGCTGCTGGAGGGACCCCGGAACGTGCGCGAGACCGAGCCGCCGCAGGACCAGACGGCGGCCGCGCCGACCCCGCTCCAGTCCGACTGCGGCAGCTGCTTCGGGCTCTGCTGCGTCGCCCTGCCCTTCGCGGCCACCGCCGACTTCGCCGTCGACAAGGCCGCCGGCACCCCCTGTCGCAACCTGCGGACCGACTTCAGCTGCGGCATCCACGCGCGGCTGCGGGACAGCGGCTTCCAGGGCTGCACCGTCTACGACTGCTTCGGCGCCGGACAGCGGGTCTCCCAGGTCACCTTCGGCGGGGTCAGCTGGCGCGAGGAACCGGCCGGCGCCCAGCCGATGTTCGACGTGTTCCCGATCGTGCGGCAGCTCCACGAACTCCTCTGGTACCTCACCGAGGCGCTCACCTTCGAGGCGGCCCGGCCCGTCCACGCCGAACTGCGCCAGGCCCTGGAGGAGACCGACCGGCTGGCCGGCGGCACCCCCGAGGAGATCCTCGCCGTCGACGTCCCCGCCCACCGCCGGCGGGTCAGCGACCTGCTGCTGCGCGCCGGTGAACTCGTCCGCGCCACCGTCCCCCGCCGTCGCGAGCACCGCGGCGCCGACCTCTTCGGCGCCCGCCTGCGCGGCGCGGACCTGCGCGGCGCCAACCTCCGCGGCGCCCTCCTCGTCGCCGCCGACCTCTCCGGCGCCGACCTGCGCCTCGCCGACCTGATCGGCGCCGACCTCCGCGACGCCAACCTCGCCGGCGCCGACCTCAGCTCGGCCCTCTTCCTCACCCAGGCCCAACTCAACGCCGCCCGCGGCGACGCCACCACCCGTCTCCCCGCCACCCTCACCCGCCCCACCCACTGGCCGGAGGCGGCCGGTGCCCCCGTGCACGCCGCCGCCCCGCGCAAGCCGCGTGGCGGGGCAGGGCCGCAGGGTGGCGGCCGCTCAGGCAGGCCGCGTCGGCGGTAGTCCCGCCTCGCCGCTGCTCACGACCCGGCGCGGGGCCGGGTTTCGCGCTCCCAACGCCGGCTGCCCCGCGCGGGTCCGTGGGCCCGCGCTCGGGTTCTGACGCTCAGGCCTCGGCGTAGCCGTGGGTGAGGAGGTCGAAGGCGCGGGTGGCGTCGGCGACGGCGTCGGGGTGGAGGTCGTCGGCGGAGCGGCCGTCGTGGTGGATGCGGTGCCAGTTGTGCAGGGCGAGGACGCGCTGGGTGGCGGTGACCTGGGCGGCGAGCAGGGGTGCGGTGAGCTCGCGGGGCCCGGGGAGGTCGGGGGCCTCGCGCAGGGCGTCGGCGAGGGACTGTTCGGCTCGGGCGACGTAGGCGCCGACCCGGGCGGCCAGGCTCGGGGTGCCGTAGACCAGGGCGGTGAAGGCCAGCACCTGGGGGTGGTCGTTGAGGCCGGTGACGGGGTCGCGCCGGGCGAGGCCGTCCAGGAAGTCGCGGCGCAGGGCGTCGAGCACCGTCTCGTCGGCGCCGCGGCCCCGGACCACCTCGGCCGCCTGCTCCTGGTGGTCGGCGAAGCGGTGGACGACCAGGTCCTCCTTGCTGGCGAAGTAGCTGAACAGGGTCGGCTTGGAGACCTCGGCGGCGGCCGCGACGTCCGCCACCGACACCTGGTCGAAGCCGTGCTCCAGGAAGAGCGCGATGGCCGCCTCGGAGATGGCCTGTCGCGTCCGCTCCTTCTTGCGCTCCCGCAGTCCACTCATGGGATCAGGCTAACAGCAGTGTTAACCGGGGCAGGTTTCTGACCCGGTAGGACAATTGCGAGCTCAGGAGTTGAGCGAGTCCAGGATCCGCCGGACCGACTCCACCACCGGCGCACCCGCCCGGACCAGCGAGGCCACCCCGGAGATGTTGCGCAGTGCCCGCCGCAGGGTGGACGGCGATGCCTCGGCGCCGTCGCCGATGGCGTCGAGCGACTCGTCCAGCACCTCCTGATCCTCGGTCGGCACCTGCTCGCGCAACTGGTGGACGGCGGTGACGAGTTCGCGCAGCGCGGCCTGCGGATCGACCGGGCCCTGGTTCTTCACGATGCCGATGTTGTGGTCGCCGTGCTGGGTGACCGAGTCGCCGAAGTGGAAGGAGTTGCTCACAGTCCGACCCGCTTTCCGGTGTTGTGGTCGCCGTACTGGGTGATTTTGTCGCCGATGTGGACGTTCTCGACCTGGAGTGCGAACTCGGCCTGGGGGTTGTCGATCGCCTCCATGATCATCTGGATCAGGTTGCCGATCTGCCGGGCGTCGTGGCTCACCACGGCGGTGGTCGCGGAGTTCGAGGTCTCGATGACCAGCTTGTACACCGCCCTCTGCCGCAGTCGGGTGACGAACCGGTAGAGGCAGAACAGGAGTGCGGCGACCAGCAGTACGCCCGGGACGGCGCGGGCCATCGACTGATCCGTCGCGTTCTTGGTGAGCGTGCCGAGGAAGCCGGCGGCGAACAGCAGACCGATCACCTGCCGGACGAACCTGATGACGGTCCGCAAGCGCTTGGGCGGCCACCACACCAGCTGCCGTGCCCGGGCGATGTGCTGCAGCGGGTACGCGTCCCCGCCGATCCACAGCACTCGTCGGCTCACCCTGACGTCGATCACACTCCGTGCCAATTCTGCCCCCCTGCTGCTAGTGGCGGGGAGAACCATAGCAATGGCCGCGGACAACACCAGTGGTGGCGGAGGATCAGACGTCCGAAGCCCTCGTGTACGGGCAGCGGGCAGTGGGCAGCGCACCCCGCACCACGTCGTCGTCGGCGAGGAGCCGCCGGGCCGCTTCTACACGCTGCGGTCGGCGAGGACCTCGCGGACGACGTGGCGGGCGTTCGCGGTCAGCGCCTGGTCGGTGTGGCGGTAGTAGGGGATCGTCACCAGGGCGATGGAGAAGGCCCAGGCGCGGCCGCGGGCCCACATCGCGTCGTCCGCGTGCAGGGCGGTCCGGAAGGTGGGTCGGGCGGTGGCGGGGAGCAGGTTCCAGGCGGCGATCAGGTCGGCGGTGGGGTCGCCGACGCCCATCAGGGCGAAGTCGATGACGGCGGCGAGCCGGCCGGTTCTGGAGACCAGCAGGTTGCCGGGGGTGAGGTTGCCGTGCATCCAGGTCGGCGGGCCGTCGTACTCGGGGAGGCGAAGTGCCTTGTCCCACAGGGCGGTTGCGGCCGCCGTGTCGATCGCGCCGGTCAGCTGGGTGATCGCCGCGCGGGTGGCGCCGTCCCGGGAGGCGAGCGGGACGCTGCGGTGCCCGGCGGGGCCGCCCGCGGGGTTGGCGGTGCGCAGGGCGTTGACGAAGCCGGCCAGGTCGCGGGCCAGGGCGTCGGGGGCGGCGAGGGCGCCGACCGCTGGGTTGACGCCGTCGAGCCAGCGCAGCACCGACCACTCCCACGGGTAGCCCGCGGCGGGTCGGCCGACGGCGATCGGTGCGGGGACGGGCAGCGGCAGCCGCGGTGCCAGTCGGGGCAGCCACTGGTGTTCCCGGCGGACGTCCCCGGCCGCCCACTCCACCCGGGGCAGCCGGACGGCGAGTTCGGGCCCGAGCCGGAACATCGCGTTGTCCGTCCCGGCGGACCCGACCGGCGTGACCGGAAGCCCCACCCATTCGGGGAACTGGGCGGAGATCAACCGCCGTACCAGGGCCGCGTCGACGACCGGTTCATCGGGGTGCATCCGGGCGGCAGCGCACATGCCCGGCAGCGTACAGCGCAGATCGCCGGGCTTCAGCCGGATTTCCGAACTACCCGGCCCGATAGGGTGAGGAGATGGTGATCAGTCGGCGGACGGAGGGGGAGCGCCGGGCACTGCGCGCGGCGCCGGGTGCGCGGGGCGTACGGCGAAAGCAGTCAACTTGACCCGGCCCTGAAGACCGGGCTTGCAGGTAGGGCGCGACCGGCTGCCGCGTGGCCTCCCGCGTCTGAGCCATCTGTTATGTGCTGATGGCTGGGACGCATGACTGACGCCCCGCAGCCCACGCGGTCTCGCCCTTGCGGGCGATGTTGCGGGACGCGTTGTGGTCCGCGTGCATGGTGAAGCCGCAGGCGCGGCACGCGAACTCTGCTTGTAGCGGCCGGTTCTTCCGGTCGGTGTGTCCGCATTCGGAGCATTGTCGGCTGGTGTGCGCGGGATCGATGCGCACCAGCGGCACTCCAACCCGCCTAGCCTTGTATGCAATGCACTGGCCGAGTTGGTGGAAGCTCCACGAATGAAGGGATGACCGCTGGTCCTTGCGGAGCCGTACCCGGCTGCGGATGCCACTGAGATCTTCCAGGGCGATGCCGCGTCCGGTGCGTTCAGCGGTGGTGACGACAGACTTGGAGATGCGGTGGTTCTGGTCGGCGGCGAAGCGGGCCTCTTTCCGGGCGCGCTTCTTGAGGAGCCGCTTGGCGGACTTGGTGCCTTTCTTCTGCAGCTTCCTCCGTAGGGCGAGTTGTCGCTTTCGGTGCCGATTGAGGCCGCGTCCGGCATAGCGGACACCATCGCTGGTCGTAGCGATGGTGACGACCCCCAGGTCCACACCGAGGAAGCTTGCCGGGCTGTCGTTCACCGGGGATTCCGGTACCTCGCAGGTGGCGATCAGGTAGAACGTGCCGTCACGTTGGACCAGATCGCTCTCACCCCTCCGGTGCCCACGCAGCATCCTGAGTGCGTCTGGCGAACACGCGAACCGCACGCCTTTCAAGCGACCCTCGGTGGTCCAGACGGACACGGTCTGCGCGTCCATCTGCCAGCTCAAACATCGATCGTCGTATGGCCGGGCCGCCCCGGGCCGGAAGGCGACAGGCTTCGACTCGGCTTTGGTTCGGCGCTTGGAGCCGGGCTTTCCAAGGTTCCCAGCCTGTGCGTTCGCCCTCAACGTCGTGTAGGCGTTTCGGACCTTCTTGATCACGTGCTGAGCGGTCTGCGATCCCAGTCCGCGGGCCTTCAACTCTGCGTAGGTGTGCTTGCGCAACTCGTACTCACGCGGCACACCACGCTCGAACGCCACGCCGGACACCCAGTTCGCCGTGTCGTTGACGGCATGCAGAGTGCGCTCCAGCGCCGATGCCTGTTCGGGCGTCGGCAGGAGCTTCACCTGTGCCACAATCTTCACGATCGTTATCGTATTGACCCGCAGCTCGTCATATGAGCCAAATCCTGTTATTCGTGGAGGGAAATCCTTGGCTGCGTCCTCCGCGCTCATTCGTAAGCACCCCAAGTAATGAGGCGTCGCTTGCGGCGCTCGGTCAAGTAGCGGTTTCTCCCGGACCAGACGGGCCGGGGGTCCTCGCTGAGTCATGCTGAAGGAGAAGGTGACCGGCTTCGTGACCACGCCAGTCGAACAGGGGGCCCGGCAGGCCCAGCAGGTGATCGAGCGGAAGATCGCCGAGGAACTGGGCGTCCGTGAGGGGCAGGTGAAGGCTGCGGTCGACCTGCTCGACGGCGGCGCGACCGTCCCCTTCGTGGCCCGTTACCGCAAGGAGGTCACCGGCTCGCTGGACGACGCCCAACTGCGCACCCTGGAGGAGCGGCTGCGCTACCTGCGCGAGCTGGAGGAGCGCCGGGCGGCCGTCCTGGAGTCGATCGAGGCCCAGGGCAAGCTGGACGACGCGCTGCGCGCCCAGGTGCTCGCCGCGGACTCCAAGGCCCGACTGGAGGACATCTACCTGCCCTTCAAGCCCAAGCGGCGCACCAAGGCGCAGATCGCCCGCGAGGCGGGCCTGGAGCCGCTGGCCGACACCCTGCTCACCGACCCGACGCAGGACCCGGCCGCACTCGCCGCCCGGTACCTGAACGAGTCGGTGGCGGACGGCCCCGCCGCCCTGGAGGGCGCCCGCGCGATCCTGGTCGAGCGCTTCGGCGAGGACGCCGACCTGGTCGGCTCGCTGCGCGAGCGGATGTGGACCCGGGGCCGCGTGGTCGCGAAGGTCCGGGACGGCAAGGAGGGCGACGGCGCCAAGTTCGCCGACTACTTCGACTTCGCCGAGCCCTACACCAAGCTCCCCTCGCACCGCATCCTGGCGATGCTGCGCGGCGAGAAGGAGGAGGTGCTCGACCTCGAACTCTCGCCCTACGACGGTGAGTCCGCGGGCGACCTGCCCGGCGAGAACGACTACGAGCAGCGCATCGCCGGCCGCTTCGGCATCGCCGACCACGGCCGCCCGGCCGACAAGTGGCTGGGCGACACCGTCCGGTGGGCCTGGCGCACTCGCATCCTGGTCCGGCTCGGCATCGACCTGCGCGGTCGGCTGCGCGCCGAGGCCGAGGAGGAGGCGGTGCGCGTCTTCGCCGCCAACCTGCGCGACCTGCTGCTCGCCGCCCCGGCCGGCACCCGCGCCACCATGGGCCTGGACCCGGGCTTCCGCACCGGCGTGAAGGTCGCCGTGGTGGACGCCACCGGCAAGGTCGTCGCGTACGAGACGATCTACCCGCACCAGCCCGCCAACAAGTGGGACGCGGCCCTGGGCACCCTGGCCGCGCTGGCGAGGAAGCACGACGTCGACCTGGTCGCGATCGGCAACGGCACCGCCTCCCGGGAGACCGACAAGCTCGCCGAGGACCTGATCAAGCGCCACCCCGAACTGAACCTCACCAAGGCGATGGTCAGCGAGGCCGGCGCCTCGGTCTACTCGGCCTCGGCGTTCGCCTCCCAGGAGCTGCCGGACCTGGACGTGTCGATCCGCGGAGCGGTCTCCATCGCCCGCCGCCTCCAGGACCCGCTGGCCGAACTGGTCAAGATCGACCCCAAGTCGATCGGCGTCGGCCAGTACCAGCACGACCTGAGCGTGGTGTTGCTCTCCCGCTCGCTGGACGCCGTGGTCGAGGACTGCGTCAACGCCGTCGGCGTGGACGTCAACACCGCATCGGCACCGCTGCTCACCCGGGTCTCCGGCGTCACCGCCACGCTGGCCGACAACATCGTGGCCCACCGCGACGCCAACGGCCCGTTCCGCACCCGCAAGCAGCTCAAGGACGTCGCCCGGCTCGGCCCCAAGGCCTTCGAGCAGTGCGCCGGCTTCCTGCGCATCCCCGGCGGCGAGGACCCGCTGGACGCCTCCAGCGTGCACCCCGAGGCCTACCCGGTGGTGCGCCGCATCCTCGCCTCGATCGGCGGGGAGCTGCGCGAGCTGATCGGCAACAGCGAGCGGCTGCGCGCGCTGCGCCCGGCCGACTTCTCCGACGACACCTTCGGCGTCCCGACCGTCACCGACATCCTCGGCGAGCTGGACAAGCCGGGCCGCGACCCGCGCCCGGCCTTCCGCACCGCCGTCTTCAAGGAGGGCGTCGACAAGATCGGCGACCTGGAGGTCGGCATGGTGCTGGAGGGCGTGGTCACCAATGTCGCCGCCTTCGGCGCCTTCGTCGACGTGGGCGTCCACCAGGACGGGCTGGTGCACGTCTCGGCGTTGTCGAGGAACTTCGTCAAGGACCCGCGCGAGGTGGTCAAGCCCGGCGACATCGTCAAGGTCCGGGTGCTCTCGGTGGACGTGCCGCGCAAGCGGATCGGGCTCACCCTGCGGCTGGACGACGAGGTCGGCGGCGAGCGCGGGGACCGGGGCGACCGCGGCGACCGAGGCGGCGACCGGGGCGACCGGCAGGCCCGCCCGCCGCGCCAGGAGCGGCGCGGTGGCGGCCAGGGCAGCCAGGGCGGCCAGGGTGGCCGCGGCGGGCAGGACCGGCGCGACCGGGGTGACCGCGGCGACCGGGGCGGCTCCGGCGGCGGCGCGCCGGCCAACAGCGCCATGGCGGACGCGCTGCGCCGTGCGGGCCTGGCCGGTGGCGGCGACGGCGGCTCGGGCGACCGGCGCTCCGGGCGGCGCTGAGGCCGGCGGCAGCGGAAACGGCAGCGGAAACGGCCGGGGGCGGGGGGGGGGGGGCGCCCCCCCCCCCCCCGGCCCGCCCGTCCGGGCCTAACACGAGGAGGTCCATTGGCGTCTGGTATACCACCTCGGAGTAGGCGCCCCGGTGCATGCGGTCCG
>NZ_JBICZB010000013.1:0-16253 GCF_043201815.1 Kitasatospora sp. NPDC048296 | reverse complement strand
GGGGGGCGGCCGGGCCGGCGCGGGGGGGGGGGGCGGGGCGCGCCCGCGCCGCCCCCCCCCGCGCGGGCCCGGGGGGGGGGGGGGGGGGCGCCCCCCCCCCCCCCCCGGCCCTGGCCGTCCGGTCCGGTCATACCAGGAGTCTGTCCTTGGCCTTCTGGTACTCCTCGTCGGAGATGGCGCCCCGGTCCTTCAGGTCCGCCAGCCTTGCCAGGTCATCGACATGGCTGCGGCCGCCGGGGGCGCCGCCCGCCGGTGGTGTCCCGGCCGCCGCGTCCCGGACGTAGGCCTTGAACGCGGCCTCGGCCTGCTGGGCCTGCTCGACGTCCCGCTTCCCCATGCCCGCGCCGCGCGCGATGAGGTAGGCCAGGACGCCGATCAACGGCAGGATGATCACCACGAGCAGCCAGCCCGCCTTGCCCCAACCGCCCAGGTCGTGGCTGCGGAAGATGTCCGTGATGATCTTGAACAGCAGGAAGAACCAGAGCACCCAGAGGAAAAGCTCCAGCATCGTCCAGAAGATGTTGAGCACCGGGTAGTCCAGAGCCAGCAGCTTGGTGTCCATAATCACGTGTTATCACCGCGAAGCGGACAGTGCTCTCCGATGTTCGGCCGTTCCGGTGGCCTTCGGGTCCGCCGGGACTACCTCAGCCCCGCGCGGCCCGCTCGCGCAGCTCCACCGCGAGCCCGATCAGCTCGCCCCACCACGTGTCGTGCCCGGTGAGCAGCAGCCGCTGCGCCTCGGCGGCCGGGACGGCCCGGACCTCGACCACCTGCTCGCCGTCCGCCGGATTGGTCGGCGTGGAGTCCAGCGCGACGTCGGCCCAGCCCCACAGCCAGGCCTTCTCCGGGTGCGGCTGCCACGGCCGGTACGGCACCGGGTCGTCGGTGCGGCATCGGTGCGCGCCCAGCCAGGCCGGCTCGCCGAGCAGCCGGGCGCCGGCCTCCTCACGCAGCTCGCGCGCCAGGCAGGCGTCGACGGACTCGTCCTGCTCCCGGGTGCCGCCGGGCAGGAACCAGTGGTCCCGGTCGTCCCGGCACAGCACCACGCCGCCGTCCGCGAAGCCGACCAGGTGGATGTTGGTGACCAGACCGTCCGGCGGCAGCACGGTGGAGAACTGCGCGTCGTAGCGGCCCCAGGCCCAGTACTGCGGCGCGTGCAGCGCGGGGAACAGGGCGGCGAGTTCGGCGGCTCTGGCGGCGGTGTCGGTGCGGCCCGTGGTGTCGGTCATTGAGTGATCGTAGTGCCGGTCGGGAAACGGCGGGGGACGCTCTGGTGGACGAGGGAGATGTCGGAGGTGGAAACGGCGCGCGGCCGGCGGTGCACCGGATCGGCCTGGTCGCCGACCCAACTGCCCAGCGAGATCTCGGCGGTGATGCCCGGTCCGAAGCCGGCGATCAGCCCCGGGGTGCCCTCGGGCACGCCGCCGTCGGCGAACAGCCGGGCGAGGGCGTCGAAGACGACGGCGCTGGCGATGTTGCCGCGCTCGGTGAGCGTGGCCCGGCTGTAACGGAACGTCGCGGGCTCCAGGTTGAGGAAGTGGCAGAGGTCGTCCAGGATGCGCGGGCCGCCCGCGTGCACGATGTAGAAGCCCAGCCCGGAGACGTCCCAGCCGTGCTGTCCGGCCAGGCCGCGCAGGGCGGGGGCGAGCATCTCCATGGTGCCGGGCACCCGCCTGTCCAGCTGGAAGTGGAAGCCGGTGTCCTTGACTCCGTACGAGATCCAGTTCTCGGTGTCCGGGACGAGGTGTGAGCCGTTGCGCTCGATGTGCACCCCGTTGCCGCCCTGCCCGCGCATCACCACGGCGGCGATCGCGTCACCGAACAGGCCGTTGGAGAGCAGCGAACCGACGCCGAGGTCGGTCGGCTGGTAGCAGAGCGAGCAGAACTCGCAGGCGACGATCAGCACGTTGGCGCCCGGGTAGGCGCGGCAGAAGTCGTGCGCCCGGTTGACGGCGGCGCCGCCGGCCGCGCAGCCGAGCTGGGCGATCGGCACCTGGCGGGTGTCGGAGCGGAACCCCATGGTGTTGATCAGCCAGGCGGTCATCGACGGCATCATGAAGCCGGTGCAGGACACGTAGATGATCAGGTCGATGTCCTGGGCGCCCAACTCGGCGTGGCGCAGGGCGCGTTCGACCACCTCGGGGACGCGGGACTTGGCCTCCCGCTCGTACACCCGGTTGCGGACGGTGAAGCCCGGGTGGGCGAGGGTCTGCTCGATCGGCTGGACCAGGTGCCGGGTGCGCACCCCGGTGTTCTCGATCAGCCTCAGGGCCAGGCCGAGTTGGGGGTGGTCGGCGTGCAGGGTGCGGGCCAGGTCGAGGGTCTCGTCGAGGGTGATGACGTGTTCGGGTACGGCGATGGCGGGGCGGCAGAGTGTTGCCATGGTCTCGGGTCTTCCCTGGGGGCCCGTGGCAGGCCGGTGGGCGGCCTGGGGTGGCCGGTGGATGAGCGTGGAACGGGTGCGGGCGACGCGCGGCGGTCACCGGGCGGTCGGGGTCACCGGGCGGTCGGGGGTCACCAGGCGACGGGCAGCGTCTGCGGGAAGCGCCAGATCGAGCCGGAGTTCCAGTCGAGTTCGGACGGGTCGACGGCCAGGCGCAGCCGGGGGAAGCGCCGCAGCAGGGTACCGATGGCGACCTGGAGCTCCATCAGGGCCAGGTGCGAGCCGAGGCAGCGGTGCTGGCCGTGGCCGAAGGCCATGTTGACGGGGCCGGCGTGGCGGTCGAAGTCCAGTTCGTCGGGACGCTCGTACACCGAAGGGTCCCGGTTGGCGGTGAGGTAGGAGACGTGCACGGCCTCGCCGGCCCGGATCAGCACCCCGCCCAACTCGACGTCCTCGACGGCGACCCGGGCGATGCCCACGCCCTGGCGGAACGGGATGAAGCGCAGCAGCTCCTCCAGGGCCTGCGGCAGCATGTCCGGCTGGGCGCGCAGCTTGGCGAGCTGCTCGGGGTGGGTGAGCAGGGTGTAGGTGATGTTGCCGAGCTGGTAGGTGCTGGTGTCGTGGCCGGTGACCAGCAGGACCATCGCCATGACGGCCAGCTCGTCCGCGTCCAGTAGGTCCTCGCCGTCGCGGGCGGTGGCGAGTGCGCTGATCAGGTCCTCGCCGGGGTCGGCGCGGCGGGCGGCGGTGAGCCCGGCGAAGTAGGCGCGCAGGCCGGCCTTGGCCTCCTCCTGGCCCTCCCGGCTGCTCGGACCCATCCGCATCATCGCGACGGCCCGGGCGCGCAGTTGCTCGCGGTCCTGCTCCGGGATCTCCAGTACCTCGCAGATGGTGGTGAGCGGGAGCCGGTTGGAGAGGAAGTGCATCAGGTCGGCCGGGGCGCCGTGCTCCTCCATCTCGTCGAAGTAGCCGTCGACGATCCGCTGGGTGGCCGGGCGCATCCGCTCGACCTGGCGGTTGGTGAAGCCCTGGGCGACCAGGCGGCGCAGCCGGTTGTGGGCGGGCGGGTCCATCAGGTTGATCGCCTCGGCCTGGGCGATCGCGGCGGGCGTCATCCGGGGCAGGTCGCGGCCGATGCCGGCGGCTCGGCTGAACCGGCGGTCGGTGGTGACCACCTTGACGTCCTCGTAGCGGGTGGCCAGCCAGGCCTCACCCTCGCCGTACGGCAGGCGGATCTTCGCGATCGGGGCCTCGGTGAGCAGCCGCTTGAGGAGGGGGTCGAACTCCAGACCGTCGGTGTGGTGGAAGGGGCAGTCCCACACGGGGGCGGTGGTGGTCACGGGCCTGTCCAATTGTCTTCGTCATGCCGGGGTGATGCCGGCCCGAACGGTTTGTCATGGTTCGGACCTGGACACGGAGATGTTCCCCCATGGACTGGCAAAAATGTGAATCCCCCGAACTGTTCCCCCTATCGAGTGAGATGGATGATTGTCATGCGAATTGTTTTGGCGAATACGGAAGTTGACGGTCAGTTTGTGTCGCCGGGTGCGACCAGTCCGGTCTCGTAGGCGAGCACCACCGCCTGGGCCCGGTCGCGCAGGTTCAACTTGGCGAAGATCCGGGCGACATGCGTCTTGACCGTCGACTCGCTCAGGGTCAGTTCGGTCGCCAACTCGGTGTTGGACAGGCCGCGTCCGAGCAGGCCGAGCACCTCCACCTCGCGCGGGGTGAGCGGCGCGAGGTCGCGGTGCAGCCGCGGCGAGTCCGCGCCGCGGGCGGCGGGGTGCGGGGCGCCGACGGCGAAGCGCTCCACCAGGCGGCGGGTGATCGAGGGAGCGAGCAGGGCGTCGCCGGTGTCCACCAGCCGTACGGCGGCGGCGAGATGGGCCGAGGTGACGTCCTTGAGCAGGAAGCCGCTGGCCCCGGCGGACAGTGCGGCGTAGACGTACTGGTCGAGGTCGAAGGTGGTCAGCATGATCACCCGGCAGTCGGGGGCCTGGGCCAGGATGCGGCGGGCGGCCTCCAGGCCGTCCATGACGGGCATCCGGATGTCCAGCAGGGCCACGTCGGGCCGGTGCAGCACGGCGGCGGCCACCGCCTCGGCGCCGTCGGAGGCCTCGGCGACCACGTCGATGCCGCGCGCGGTGAGGATCATCCGGAAGCCGGTGCGGACCAGTTCCTGGTCGTCGGCGATCACCACCCGGGGGCGGCGCTGTTCGGTCTTCTCCACAGGCTCTCCGTGTTCCATGGGGGCCTCCGTCACGGCCGGTCCAGCGGGATGCGGGCGCGCACCCGGTAGCCGCCGCCGAGCCGGCGCCGGGCGTCCAGGTCCCCGCCGTACACCGCGACCCGCTCGCGCAGGCCGATCAGCCCGCGCCCGGCGCCGTCCGCCTGCTTCGGTGCGGGGGTGGGCGCGCCGGAGAGCACGCTCGGCCCGCTGTTCAGCACCTCCACCCGCAGGTAGTGGTCCGCGTACCGCACCGTCACCTCGGCCGTCACCCCGTCCCCGTGCTTGAGCGCGTTGGTCAGCGCCTCCTGGATGATCCGGTACGCCGTCACGTCGATGCCGCCGGGCAGCGGCCTCGGCTCGCCGGAGATCCGGACCTCCACCGGCAGCCCGGCGAAGGCGAACCGGTCGATCAGCGGGCTCAGCCTGGTCAGGCTCGGCTGCGGAGCGAAGTCCTCCGGCTCCGGCTCCTCGCTGCCGTCCGCAGCCGGGGCGAGCAGGCCCAGCAGGTGCCGCAGCTCGGTCATCGTGTCCCGCCCGGCCGCCTCGACCGCGCCCATCGCGGCCGCCGCCTCCTCCGGCATGGTGGCCAGCACCTCGCGTGCGGCCCCGGCCTGCACCACCATCAGGCTCACGTTGTGGCTCACGATGTCGTGCAACTCGGATGCGATCCGCGCCCGTTCGGCGTCCACGGCAGCGCCGGCGGCGCTCTCGCGCTCCCGCTCCAGCAGCCAGCCGCGCTCGCCGATGGCCTCCCGGTACAGCCGCCGCGCCCGTACCAGCGCGACGCCCAGCCAGCCGGCGCCCGCGCACGCCGCGGCCGCCACCCCGACCGCCGCCCAGTCCAATCCCGTTCCCCACACGACGCCAGCTTCCCAGGTCAGTGCTTGATCGACATCATCCGGGGGTGCCGCCCCGTACATCCCCGGTACTACGGCCGCCCGCGGTTACACCTGGGGTGGGACGTCCGGCCCGGGCCGCCGCGCCTACCGTCGTCGACCATGAGCAACGACCACGACGGGACCATCCGGCCGGACGACGCGCAGGTCGTCGTCGAGTTGTCCGGGGTGCACAAGGAGTTCGGCGACGCCAAGGCGCTCGACGGCGTCGACCTGCGGATCAGGGCGGGCGAGGCGGTCGCCGTGATGGGCCCCTCGGGGTGCGGCAAGTCCACCCTGCTGAACATGGTGGCCGGGCTGGACCGGCCCAGCTCCGGCACCGTCCGGGTGCAGGGGCAGGACCTCGGGCAGCTGAACGAGAACGGGCTGGCCCTCTTCCGCCGCCGCCACATCGGCATGATCTTCCAGTTCTTCAACCTGATCGACGACCTCCCGGCCCTCGACAACGTCGCCCTGGCCGCCCAGCTGACCGGCACCACGGCCAAGCAGGCCCGCCGCCGGGCACTGGAGCTGCTGGACGAACTCGGTGTGGCGCACCGCAAGGACGTCTACCCGGCGTCGCTCAGCGGCGGCGAGCGCCAGCGGGTCGCGGTGGCCCGCGCCCTGATGAACCGTCCGGCGCTGCTGCTCGCCGACGAGCCGACCGGCGCGCTGGACAGCCGCTCGGGCGAGCAGGTGATGGACCTGCTGATCGACCTCAACCAGATCGGGCAGACCCTGCTGATCGTCACCCACGACCCCAACCTGGCCACCCGCTGCGCCAGCCGGCTGGTCGAGGTCGCGGACGGCAAGGTGGCGCGCGAGCGGATGCTGGAGACCTCGTCATGAGCGGTGCGGTTTGGCGTGCCTCCCGGGCGGCCGTGAAGCGCCGTCGGGTGCAGACCATCGTGATCGGGCTGGTGGTGTTCTGCTCCACCGCGACCGTACTGCTCGCCCTCGCGGTGATCAGCGCCGCCCGGGCCCCCTTCGACACGGCCTTCGAGGCCGAGCACGGCGCGCACATCAGCGCCGTCTTCGACCCGGCCAAGGCCTCGGCGGAGCAACTGGCCGCCACCGCCCACCGACCGGGCGTCGAGGCGGCGGCCGGGCCCTTCGACCAGGCCGTGGTGACCATCCCCGCCGACTGGGTCGGCCGCCCGCCGGGCCCGCTGACCCTGGTCGGCCGGCCCGACCCGGCGGCGGCGCCGGTGGACCGGGTGGAGGTGCTGGCGGGCCGCTGGGCTACCGCGCCCGGCGAGGTGGTCATCAACACCCCGGGCGGGGGCAGCGGGGCGTGGAACCTCGGCTATCAGCTCACCACCAGCACAGGGCTGAAGCTCACCATCGTCGGCTTCGCGACCGACATGAGCCAGTCTGCCGGTGGCTGGGTCACCCCCGAGCAGGCGGCCGCCCTGCACCCCACCGCCCGGCAGATGCTCTATCGCTTCACCGACGCGGGCACCGAGCAGCAGCTGACCACCTCGTTTGCCAACGCCACCGAGGGCCTGCCCAAGGACGCCGTTGCCAGCGGGCAGTCCTACCTGGTGCTCAAGCAGGCCTTCTCGGCGGGCGCCGACGCCTACCTGCCGCTGATGACGGTTTTCGGCGTGCTCGGCCTGGTGGTCGCCGCGCTGATCGTCGGCAACGTGGTGAGCGGCGCGGTGGTCTCCGGCTACCGGCACATCGGCGTCCTGAAGTCGATCGGCTTCACCCCGCGCCAGGTGGTCACGGTCTACCTGACCATGGTCTCGGTGCCCGCGGTCGTCGGCACTGTCCTCGGTACGGCGGCCGGCTGGGCGGCCTCCTACCCGATCCTCCAGACCGCCTTCAGCGGGATCTCGACCGGCACCGCCGTGATCGAGCCGGCCGGCTGGTTGCCCGTCGCCACCCTGCTCAGCGTCCCGCTGCTGGTCGCGCTTGCCGCGTTCGTCCCGGCCTCGCGCGCCCACCGGCTCTCCGCCGCCCAGGCCATCTCGGCCGGTAGCGCGCCGCGCACCGGGCGCGGGCTCAAGGTCCAGCGCTGGCTGAGCGGCACCCGGCTGCCGCGCGCCGTCAGCCTGGGCCTCGGCCAGCCCTTCGCCCGCCCGGCCCGCACCGCGCTGACCATGGCGGCGATCGTGCTCGGCGTGGTCACCGTGACCGTGACCACCGGGGTGAGCAGCACCCTGGCCAAGTCCATGGCCGCGCCCGACCGCAACACCCACATCGACGTGCAGACCAGCGCCTTCTCGGAGAACAAGGTCGCGCCCCGGCTGACCCCGGAGCAGACCACGGCGATGCTGCACGCGACCCCCGGCGCCGACCAGGTCTCCGTCCGCGGGCTGGTCCGGGTCGGCATCGTGGGCCAACCGCAGCTCGTCTTCGCCAACTTCTACGGCGGAGACGCCATGGTCGACCACCGGCGGCTCAACGTGGTCGAGGGCCGCCCGGCGACCGGGCTGAACGAGATCGAGGCCGGGCCGGCCTTCCTCGACCAGCACGGGGTCAAGCTCGGCGACCGGCTCACCCTGGTCCTGGACGGCCGGCAGACCACCGTCACCCTCGTCGGCGAGGAGATCCAGGGCAACGCCAACGCGATCACCTCCAACGCCGCCACCGCGGCGCTGCTCACCCCCGACCCGCACGTGGTCGAGTACGACGTGCGGCTCGCCGCCGGCGCCGATGCCGCGGCCTACCAGAAGGCCGTCACGGCCGCCGACCCGAGCCTGGCGGCCTCGGTGGTCACGCCGGGCACGGAAGGGTCGATCGTCGCGATCCAGACCTTCAGCACGACCTTCACCATCCTGCTGTCGGTGGTCGCCGCGCTCGGCGTCTTCAACACCCTGCTGCTCACCATCCGGGAGCGCCGCCGCGACCTCGGCATGCTGAAGTCGATCGGGATGACGCCCCGGCAGGTCGTCGCGATGACGATCACCTCGGTGGCCTGGCAGGGCGTGGCCAGCGGGATCATCGGCATCCCGCTCGGGATCCTGGTGCACCGGCTGATCGTCGAGCACGTCCGGATCATCGCCTTCACGGACTCGATGATCGACGTCTGGGGCGCCCCACTGCTCACCGCCCTCGCCCTGGCGGGCGTCGCGATCGCCGTCCTCGGCGCGCTCGTCCCGGCCCGCTCGGCGGCCCGGCTGCCGATCGCGGAGGTGCTGCACAACGAGTGACGCCCGGCAGGAGGGGGACGGCCGGGCGGGGAACCGCCCGGCCGTCCGTCGCGTCCCAACTCCCGTTGACGTCAGGGGAGACGGGGTGAGGCGGGTGTCCGTCAGCTGCTCGGGCCCGGGCCGTCGGGCGGTCGTCACGCTCGGCGGGGTCGTGCTGTTCCGGCTCGGGCAGAGCCTGCCGATGCCTGGCGTCGACCCGGCGGTCCTCCGCCGGGTCGCGGACCGTACCCTGCCGGGCGACCAACTGCGCAGCCTGGTCGACCTGGTGACCGGCGGCGGGCTGTACCGGCTGGCGCTGCTCCCGTTCGGTGTCCTGCTGGTGTTCCTCGCCCGCCCGCTCGTCCTGGCGCTCACCCGGCTGCACCCCCGGCTCGCCGCGCTGCGCCCCGAGAGCCTGGACGGCAGTCGCGCCGGAATGCGACGCCTCGAAGCCCGTACCACCCTCGTCCTCGGCCTGCTCGGCGGCCTGGTCCTCGGACTCGCCGCAGACACCGGCCGGCTGCTGCCCGGCCCGGCATCCGGTCCGGACGCCCGACCACCGACTACCTGGTGTACCTGAGCAGGCGACTCGCCGTCGTCGAGGCGCTCGGCACCGGCCTGGTCGCGGTGCTGCCCACGCTCGTGCTGGCCGCGGTCGGTGCGGCCGACCGGTACGGGTTCGGCGGGGCGAGTCTGCTGGTGGTGGCCGGTGCGGCGCTCGACGGGGCGGGGTCGACGATGCGGGACGTCCAGCGGCCGGCTGCGATCGGCCGGTACCCGGCTCAGGGCTGACGTCGCGTCATTCCGCCGCGTTCGAGCGCCTATCATCGCGCCATGGCCACCGCTGAGCTGATCCGCATCGTCTCCCGCTCCTCGCCCATGGCGCTCGCCCAGGTCGACCGGGTCCGTACCGAACTCGCCGCCCTGCACCCGGGACTGCGCACCGAGGTGGTGCCGGTCACCACCTCCGGCGACCGCTGGACCGGTGACCTCGCCGCCCTGGGCGGCAAGGGCGCGTTCACCAAGGAGGTCGACGCCGCGCTGCTCGCCGGGGAGGCCGACGTCGCCGTGCACTGCCTCAAGGACGTGCCCGCCGACCGCCCGCTGCCCGCCGGCACCGTCTTCGCCGCCTACCTGCGCCGCGACGACATCCGCGACGCCCTGGTCCACCCCGGCGGCCTGACCCTGGCCGAACTCCCGCCCGGCACCCGGATCGGCACCTCCTCCGTCCGCCGAATCGCCCAACTCGCCGCCACCCACCCGCACCTGGAGTGCGTCCCGATCCGCGGCAACGCCAACAGCCGGCTCGCCAAGCTGGCGGCGGGGGACGTGGACGCGCTGCTGCTCGCCGTCTCCGGCCTGGAGCGGATCGGCGAGCCGGAGCGGATCACCGAGGTCCTCGGCGTCGAGGAGATGTGCCCGCCGATCGGCGCCGGCATCCTCGTCCTGCAGTGCCGCGAGGACGACACCGCGACCATCGAGGCCGTCACCGGCCTCGGCCACCACGACACCTGGCGCGAGGCCGCGGCCGAGCGGATGTTCCTGCACGTGCTGCAGGGCCACTGCAACAGCCCGATCTCCGGCTACGCCAAGGCCGAGGCGGACGGCCGGCTCTCGCTGCGCGGCCGGGTCTTCACCCCGGACGGAAAGCGGGTGCTGGACGCCCACGAGTGGGCGGGCGTGCTCAGCCCGGAGGACCTCGGCACCTCGGTGGCCCTGGCGCTCAAGCGGCAGGGGGCGCAGGAGCTGATCGCCTCGATCCCGCACTGAGGCCGCTTCCCGCCCCGGGGTCAGGCTTTACCGTCGCGATCTTTTCCGGCACGCCCGCTGCTGACATGATTCTGCTTGCACGACGCGGCAACTGACGTTGAATCAGGCAGTGTTGATGCAAAGAGTGCGGAACGGGCACGCCGGGGGTGTGACGTGGAGCCGTTGAGACCCACCGATCCGACGACGGTCGGCGGCCGCTACCGGCTGCTGGCCCGGCTCGGCAGTGGCGGGATGGGGATCGTGTACCTGGGGCGCTCGCCCGGCGGGCGCCTGGTCGCGGTCAAGTGCGTGCACTGGGACCTCGCCACCGACCCGCGCTTCCGGCTCCGGTTCACCCAGGAGCTGGAGGCCGCCCGCCGGGTCGGCGGTTTCCACACCGCCCAGGTGGTCGACGCGGACCCGGACGGCGACCCGCCCTGGCTGGTCACCGCCTACATCCCCGGCCCGTCCCTGGAGGCCGCCGTCGCCACCCACGGCCCGCTGCCCGAGCCGGTGTTACGGGTGCTCGGCGCCGGGCTGGCCGAGGCGCTGGAGGCCATCCACGCGGTCGGGCTGGTCCACCGCGACCTCAAGCCCTCCAACGTGCTGCTCAGCGACGACGGGCCGCGGGTCATCGACTTCGGCATCGCCCGCGCCCTGGACGGCGCCTCGATCACCCGCACCCAGACCGTCATCGGCACCCCCGGCTACATGGCCCCCGAGCAGATCGCGGGCGAGCAGATCACCCCGGCCTGCGACCTGTTCAGCCTGGGCCGGGTGCTCTGCCACGCCGCCGGGAGCGACCCGTACGGGGGCGGCGGCAACCCGCAGGTGCTGCTCTACCGGATCATGCACACCGAGCCGGACCTCAGCAGCGTGCCCGAGGCACTGCGCCCGATCGTCGCCGCCTGCCTGGCCCGCCGCCCGCAGGACCGGCCCACGCCCGCCCAGCTGGTGGAGCGGCTCGGGCCGCCCGCGTACGACGGGCCGACCGGCTCGTGGCTGCCGGAGGGGCTGCGGGTGAAGCCGTCGGTGCCGGAGGCGCCGCTGGTGGCCCCCGTGACGGGCGTCTTCGGGCCGCCCGTTCCCGTACCGTCTCCTCCCGCCGCGCTTCCCACCCGGGTGCCGACCGTGCTGGCCGGGGACGCGTACGGGCTCGCCGCCTGGGCGCCGACCGAGGCCGCCGAGGCGGCCCGGCGCCGTCGGGTGCGGCGGCGGCTGTGGGTGCTGCTGCCGAGCCTGCTGGCACTGGTCGCGGCGGCGGTGCTGGTGCCGGTGTACCTGTTGCGCGACCGGGGGAAGTCCGGCCTGGACAGCGGATTCGTGGTCGCCAAGGACGACGGCAGCCCGCCGGACTGCGTGACCGGCGGGACGACCTTCGCCGACGTCGGTGGCACCCCCGGCGCCGCCAAGCCGAGCCAGGGCCCGCCGCTGACTGTCCCCAGCGGCACCGCGCACCCGCCCGGCCTGGTCGCCCCGGCCGACAAGGACTCGCTGACGCTGGGCCGTTCGCTGGAGCTCAGCTGGGACAAGACCGGCTCGGTGACCCGGGTCTTCACCAAGATCGGCGACGCCGACTGGAAGGCCTCCGGTTGGCTCACCTCCGCCAACTGCACCTTCAAGCCCACCCAGGCGGGCGTTTACCAGTGGGCCGTGGTCAGCTCCAACACCTCCACCGGCAGCGTCGGCAGCGGTTGGAGCGCCACCCGCTACCTGAACGTGCAGGCGGACGCGAGCAGCACCGTGAACCCGGTCAAGGCCGCGCCCGGGCCCCCGATCCCGGTGTTCCCGGACGACCAGGCGGTGGTCAAGGCGGGCCAGCCGGTCAACCTCAGCTGGGCGACCTCCGGCACCCAATCCGCGGTGAGCGTCCTGGTGCCCGGCGCGCGGGACTGGGACCACCTGGCGTGGCAGAGCGCGCAGAGCGTGAGCTACACGCCGCAGACTCCCGGCACCTACCTCTGGGTCGTCTACACCTCGGGCCCGGGCGACTGCTCCGGAGGGCCGATGAGCAACGGCTCCTGCGTGAGCGGGGCGGGGGAGCAGCGGTACCTGATCGTGCAGTGAGATCCGACGGGCGACCGATCAGAACCGATCCGGCGTTCGGGGCGTCCGTTGTGGCGTGATCAGTGCGGTGCTCGGCGGGATGCCGATGTTCTGGCCCGGGCTGCTGCTCTCCCTCGTGCCGGCGGCTCTGCTGAACCGGCCGGTGGGGCGGCTGCTGCGGGCCCACTGGGTGGTGGGCTTCCTGCTGCTGCTCGGACTCGGCGGGGTGGTCGTGGCGACCCTGTTGCCGGAGGCGTTCCGGCTGTCGGAGGACGCCGTGCGGCACTGCACGGTGCGGGGCGGGCGGCCGCGCTCGCCGTACGAACTGCTGCACGTGCGGCACATCGAGCTCAAGCTGGCGACCTACGCCCCGGTGGGCTTCGCCGCCGCCCTGGCCGGGACCAGGCGGCGGGCGGCGGTGGCGCTGCTGGGCGCCGCCGTGCTGCCGTTCGCGGTGTCGGCGCTGCAGTACGCGGTGCCGGTGATCGGGCGGGCGTGCGATGTGCAGGACGTCTGGGACGGGGTGCAGGGCGTCGTGCTGGGGGCGGCGGTGGGCCTGGTGGTCGGGCCGGTGTTGCGGGCGGTGACCAGGGCTCGGTCCCGGGTGGCCTGATCACTGGTCGAGCAGCGGGAAGAGCCGGGCTACGGCGGCGACCGGACGAGCGCCGACGGGCCGCGCGCCCGGGTCGGTGTCCCGGTTGCGGTAGCGGGCGAGCAGTTGCCGTACGGCGTCGCCGACGGCGGTCAGTTCCTCGGGGGTGAGGTGGACGACGGCGCTGAACGCCTCGTCCTGCTGCCATTCGGCCGGGGCCTCGGCGCGCCGAGCGAGCCAGCGCTGGTAGCTCTCGTCCTCCAGGCCTCGGGCCAGTTCGCCGAACCCGGCTTCGTCGGGCGCCGGTCGGTCCTGCGGCAGTCGCCACGGCCGGGCCCGTCCGTCGACGGCCGGCGCCTCCTCGATCAGCCCGTACCGGGCCAGCTGCCGCAGGTGGAACGAGCACAGGCCCGAGCTGTACCCGAGCCGGGCGGCGGCCTCGGTGGAGGTGAGGGTGCCGCGTTCGGCGAGCAGGTCCAGCAGGGCGGTGCGGACGGCGTGTTCGGGGAGGGCGCCGTTTCTGACGAGGTCTTCGGTCACTTTGCAAAGTCTGCTACTTTGCAAAGTCGACAGCAAGTCCATCGAGATCGAGGGAGCGTCAGTGTCCGAGCTGGGCGAACGTCCGACCGTCCTGCGGATCACCGAGGTGGGGGAGGAGATCCTCCGTCGCACCTGCCGCACGGCGACCGAGGAGGACTTCGGCAGCGAGCGCCTGGCCCGGCTCATCGAGTCCATGTTCACCACCATGTACGTCGCCGACGGCTGCGGCCTCGCCGCCAACCAGGTGGACGTGGACCTGCGCCTGTTCGTCTACGACTGCACCGACGAGGACGGCGTCCGGCACGTCGGGCACGTGCTCAACCCGGTGGTCGAGGAGCAGGAGCCCGGCCGCCGCCTGGTCGAGGACGTCGAGGGCTGCCTGTCCGTCCCCGGCGCCAACACCCAGCTCGCCCGCCCCGCCCACGCGGTGGTGCGCGGCGTCGACCAGTACGGCGAGCCCGTGACGATCGAGGGCACCGGCTACTTCGCCCGCTGCCTCCAGCACGAGACCGACCACCTCAACGGCGGCCTCTACATCGACCGGCTCTCCGCGCGCGACCGCAAGCGGATGATGAAGCAGACCGCCGACCGCCGCGAGAAGGTGTTCGCCGAGCGCGCCGCCAAGGCCGCGAAGCCGGCCGCGGCCGACCGCTAGGGTGACGCGGTGACCGCCGAACCCGCCCACCTCGCCGCCGTCCGCGAGTCGTACGACACCGTCGCCGCCGACTACGTCCGCCTCGTCGTCCCGCCGGAGGGCATGGACCCGGTGTCCCGGGCGATGCTCGCCGCCTTCGCGGAGCTGGTCCGGGAGTCGGGCGGCGGCGAGGTCGCCGACCTCGGCTGCGGGCCGGGGCGGGTGACGGCGTACCTGGACGGTCTCGGCCTGTCGGCCTTCGGCGTCGACGTGTCGGGCGAGATGGTTGCCCTCGCCCGCCGGGCCTACCCCCAACTGTGTTTCCTGCAAGGCTCGATGGCCGCCCTCGACCTTGATTCCGCAAGCCTGGGCAGCATCCTCGCCTGGTACTCCATCCACCACACGCCGCCCGAGCAACTCCCGGAGCTCTTCGCCGAGTTCGCCCGCGTCCTCGCCCCCGGCGGCCACCTGCTGCTCGGTGGCCACGTCGGCGACGCCCAGCTGCGCCCGGCGACGGGGTACGGCCACCCGGTCTCGTACGCCTCGCACCTGGTCCCGGCCGACCGCCTGGTCGAACTGCTGGAGCAGGCCGGTTTCACCGTCACGACTCGGCTCGAACAACCGCACCCGCAGAAGGTCGACCGCTCGTACGTATGCTTGCTGGCGCGGCTGGGAACAGTCGGCCACCGCCCTGCGGATTAATCAACGCGCCCCTCTGGAGACGGGGTTGTAGGCTGCCCGCCATGCCTCCGCACCCACTCACGTACGAGGCCTTCCTCGAAAGGGCCACTGCGGACCCCGATGTCCTCGGGCTCGTCCTCAAGGGATCGCAGACCCATGAGGGCATGGTCACCGACCACTCCGACCACGACGTCCACCTCGTCCTCGCCGACGGCGCGACCACCGACCTGGCTGCCCTGGACGGCTACCGCAGTGCGGAGTTGGACGTGGTGGTGACCACGGTGAACGGGCTGCGCGGGTGCGGCGGCCTGGAGCGGTACGCCCTCTCCCGGGCCCGCGTCCTCCTCGATCGGACCGACGGAGAGATCGCGGAGATCCTCGCGGCGAAGGGCCGGCTCGACCCCGATGAGGCGCGCCGCGCCGCCGCCGACTGGCTGGACGCTTACGCCAACTGGCTGTACCGCTCGGTGAAGAACGCCCGCGACGGGCACGGGTTGGCCTCCCGTCTCGACGCGGCGGAGAGCCTGGGACACCTGCTCGAACTGCTCTTCGCGCTCGACCGCAGGCCCCGCCCGTACAACAAGTACCTGGCTTGGGAGTTGGAGCGGTATCCGTTGTCGGGCTGGGACACCGGCGCGTTGTTGGAGGCGATCGACCGGATCCAGGCGACGGGGGACGCGGGCGAGCAGCGGCGGCTGTTCGCCCGGGTCGAAGCCAGGGCGTGGGCGGCCGGCCACGCGGAGACGCTGGACGCCTGGGGCGACGACCTGGCCTTGATGCGCCCGGCTCCGAGCGAAACGGTGGCTGGCCCCCTCGTCCTCCCCGCGAGCGTGCGGGACCTGCGGCCCGGGGATCTTCCGGCGTGCACCTGGTCCGGCTCGGCGCTGCATCTTCTGTCCGTCGAGCGGGAGTTGGAGCGGGCGGCAGCGGGTGAGGTGGACTACCTGGCCGTGTGCACGCCCGCCGATCTGCCGGTGGCGATCGGCGGCATCGACTACCAGGCCATCGAGGGAGCCGGGTACCTGTGGCAGCTCGCCGTGCACCCGGCACTGCAATCGCTGGGCCTGGGAACGCTGCTGATCCGCGCTGCCGAACAGCGGATCAGGGCGCGCGGCCTGCGGTGGGCCGAACTCGCCGTGGAGGAGGACAACCGTTCCTACTGACTGTGCATGAGTTGCACGGCCGGACGCCCCGAACGGTCTTGGGTGTCCTGGTCTCCCGCGTTCGCTCCCACGGTCGGCGGCGCGCATCGTGTGCGCGGTCCGGGTAGGGGAGGGCGGGTTCCCTCGCGCTCCCGGTCGCCGGTTCGGGCCTGGGCGGTCCGATGCCCACCGCGATCGCTCTGGTCGTGGTGGGGCGGTGCCGTCCGACGCCTGATCCGGTGTC
>NZ_JBICZB010000012.1:0-138114 GCF_043201815.1 Kitasatospora sp. NPDC048296 | reverse complement strand
CCCTCGCCTGCACCGCGCCTACCTCCTCAAGGAGGGACTGCGCACGATCTACCGGATCGCCAGGACCGAGGGCGCGCACGCCGCAGCCGAGGCGCTGGACCGCTGGCTGTCCTGGGCGAGACGGTGCCGGATTCCGGTCTTCGTCGAACTCGCCCGCAAGGTCAGGCGCCACCACGACGCCATCCTGCACGCGATCGTCGAGGAGTTGAGCAACGGACTCATCGAGTCCACAAACACGAAGACCAGGCTCATCATCCGCCGAGGCTTCGGCTTCCGCTCCGCCGACGCCGTCATCGCCCTCGTCATGCTCTGCCTCGGCGGCAACAGTCCCGCCCTACCCCGCCGCCAACTCACCTGATCACACCCACAGGTCCAGCAGAAGAGCCCGGTTTACGGGGTGGGCTCCGGGGTCTGGTGCTGCGGGTGCTCGTGCTGGTGTCGGCGCTGTGGGTGTTCGGGGCGGTGCTGGTGCTTGAGCTGCTGTTCGTGCCGGTGGTCGCGCTGGTCGTAGCGCCAGAGCGCGGGGAGTGTGGCCGACAGGACGGTGCTGCTGCCCAGGCAGAGCAGGCCGCCGGTGCCCAGCGCGGCCCGGATGCCCTGGCGGGCGGCGAGGCCGCCGGCCCGTAGGTCGCCGAGGGCGGGCCCGGCGGAGCCGATCAGCATCTCCAGGCCGGCGGCGCGGCCTCGGAGTTCGTCCGGAATGGACTGGTTCCAGATGGCGCTGCGGAAGGTGTCGCCGATCCAGTGGGCGCCGCCCGCGATGATCAGGCAGAGCACCACGGCCCAAAGGCCCGGGGCGACGGCGGCCGTGGCGGTGGCTGCGCCGACCAGGGCGGTGGAGAGCAGGACCCACCGTCCGTGCCGGTGTACCCGCTCGGTCCAACCGCCGGTGGCGGCCGCGATCAGGCTGCCGGCGGCGGAAGCCGAGTAGAGCAGGCCGAGCGCCCAGACCGCGTCCAACTCCTCGGCGAGGAAGGGGAACAGTGCGGTGGGCAGGGCGAGGACGGTGGCCGCGAGGTCGGCCAGGTAGGTGCCGATCAGGTCGGGCCGCCGGGTCGCGTACCGGGCTCCCTCGGTGAACTCGCGCAGCCGAGGCGGCTCGGCGTCGCGTTCCGAGGGGATCGGCCGGACCCGCGCGAGCAGGGCGATCGACAGCAGGAAGGTGGCGAGGTCGACCAGGTACGCCGCCGGGAGGCCGGCGGTCGCGATCAGTAGCCCGGCGGCGGCCGGCCCGGCCACTCCGCCGATGCTCCAGCGCAGCGAGAGCAGCGCCCCGGCCGCCACCAGCTGGTCGTGCGGCACCAGTCGGGGGATCATCGCCTCGACCGAGGGCTGTTGCAGGCCCTGGATCGCCGCCGCCAGCCCGGCGGCGAGGTAGAGCGGCCAGACGGCGGGCGTGCCGAGCAGTGCGTTGGCCAGCAGCAGGGCGCTGAGCGCGGCCAGCGCGACTTCGGTGACCAGGGCGACGGTGCGGCGGTCGGCGCGGTCGGCGAGCACGCCGCCGTAGAGGCCGAAGAGGACGGTGGGTGCGAGTTCGACCGCGCCGACCGCGCCCACCGCGAGCGGAGAGCCGGTGAGGTGGGCGATCTGCAGCGGGATCGCGGTCATGGTGAAGACCGAGCCGAGCAGGGTGACCGTGCCGGAGGTCCAGGTCAGCCGGAAGTCGCGGGAGGAGCGCCAGGGAGCGGTGTTCGGCAGTAGTCGGGACCGGAGGCGGTCCGTTCCTGAGGTCATGAGGGGGTTGGTCCCTTCGCGGCCGTCGCTCTCGCGACGGCTTCCTTGGGCGCGTTGCAGGTGGGGTGTGCACGTTGGGTGTGCACGTTGCGTGTTGCGCGCCCCCGTTTGGGGGTGCTTCTGCCACCGAGCGTGATCGCCGGTGCTGTTGCCAGTCCTCATCGCCCGGTCCTTATCACTGATAAAGTCCGGCCCTGGAATTTAGCGGCGATAAGGTGGCCTCGCAAGCGGATAACCGGGAGGCCGATCGATGGCACTGCAACGCGACGAGGTGGTGCGCACCGCGCTGCGCGTGCTCAACGAGGAGGGCATCGACGGGCTCAGCACCCGGCGGCTCGCCCGGGAGCTCGGCGTGCAGTCACCGGCGCTGTACTGGCACTTCAAGAACAAGCGGGAGCTGCTCGACCTGATGGCGGAGGCGATGCTCGCCGAGGCTCTGCCGCCCGACCGCGAGCCGGACCCGGAGCACTGGCCCGCGTGGATCGCCGCCGACGCCCGGGCCAAGCGCCGCGCCCTGCTCTCCTACCGCGACGGCGCCCGGGTGCACGCCGGCACCCTGCCGACCGAGGGCGAACTCCCGGCCGTCGAGGCCCAGCTGAGCGCCCTGTGCCGGGCCGGGCTGCGTCCGCGCACCGCGCTGCGACTGCTGCTGACCGTCGACCGGTACCTCATGGGCTGGGTCACCGAGGAGCAGGCCTGGCGGCAGGACGCCGCGGAGCGCGCCAGGCCGCCCTTCCCGGACGAGGCGCTGCGTGACCTGCCGCTGCTGAGCGAGGCGGTCGACGTGCTGCGGATGACCGACCACGACGCCGACTTCGAGTACGGGCTGCGGGTGCTGATCGAGGGGTTCCGGGCCGAGATCGCGCGTGAGGCCGAGGACGCGGGGGCGGGTCCTGGTGGGGGCGCGGGGGCGGGTCCTTTTGAGGGTGTGACCGGCGACGGGCATGGGCTAGCGTGAGCGCCATGACCACCCTTGATCCCCGCAGCACCGCCCTGGTCCTGATCGACCTGATGGACCGGATCGTCGCCAACCCGCTCGCGCCGCACGCCGGTTCGGAGGTGGTGGCGTCCTCGCTGGAGCTTGCCAAGGCCTTCCGCGCCGCCGGCGCCCCCGTCGTCGCGGTGCGCGTCGAGCGGCCGGGCGTCGCCGAGCAGCCGCCCGGCAGCGAGCTGCTGGCCGAGGTCGAGGCGGCGGCCGACGAGGTCGTGGTGAAGCGTACGATCGGCGCTTTCCAGGGCACCGGGTTGCACGAGCTGCTGCAGGCGCGCGGTGTGGAGACGCTGGTGTTCACCGGGATTGCCACCAACCTCGGTGTGGAGTCGAGCGCCCGCGCGGCCGCCGACCACGGGTACCGGCTGGTGTTCGTCGAGGACGCGATGACCGGGCTGACGGAGACCGAGCACCGGGCCTCGGTGGAGCTGGACTTCCCGCGGCTGGGTGAGGTCGTGGCGGCGGCCGACCTGCAGCTGGGCTAGCCTCCGGCCGGCTTCAGGGCGTCGCGCAGCCGTCCGCCCGAGGCCGTGAGCAGTCGGGCGGCGGTGGGCGCGTCCACGTCCGCGAGCAGGACCAGGATCGCGTCCTTCGTCCGTCCGTCCGTCGCGGTCAGGGCCCGGTGGACCGCGTCCTGGTCGGCGCCGGTGGCCTCGGCGACGATCCGTCGGGCGCGCTCGCGGAGCTTGGCGTTAGTGGCCCGGAGGTCGACCATCAGATTTCCGTACGTTCGGCCGAGACGGACCATCACGGCCGTGGACAGCATGTTGAGCGCCAGCTTCTGTGCCGTGCCCGCCTTCAGCCGGGTGGACCCGGCCAGCACCTCGGGGCCGACTTCCACCTCGATCCCCAGCTCGGCGGCCGCCACCAGCGCCGAGCCCCGGTTGCACGCCAGCCCGACGGTCAGGGCCCCGGCCGCCCGTGCGGCACGCACCGCCGCCAGCGGGTAGGGCGTACGGCCCGAGGCGGAGACGCCCACCACGGTGTCGGCCGGGGTCAGGTCGAGCGCGGCGACGTCGGCCTCGGCGAGCTCGCTACGGTCCTCGGCGCCCTCGGCGGCCTCCGTCACGGCCGTCAGGCCGCCTGCGATCAGGCCGACGACCAGAGCTGGATCAGTGCCGAAGGTCGGCGGGCACTCGGCGGCGTCCAGCACCCCGAGCCGCCCGGCCGTCCCCGCCCCGGCGTAGACCAGCCGCCCGCCGCGGGCCATCCGGGTGGCCACGGCGTCCACCACGGCGGCGATCCGCGTCAACTCCCCGGCGACGGCGGTGGGGACGGTGCGGTCCTCGGCGTTCATCAGGTGGAGCAGGTCGAGGGTGGGCAGCTGGTCGATCCCGGCCCAGTCGGGTCGGACCGTTTCGGTCGGGGGTGCGGCGTCGGTGTTCATGCGGCGAGCGTCCCCGGGGAGGGGCGGCCTGAACCCGGATGGGTGTGGCGTTCGGGTCGTGATTCAGGCGGTGTTTCAGGGCGTGTTTCAGGGCGTGCTTCAGGGCGTGTTGAGGCTATTGGTCAGGCCGTCCGTCAGGCCATCCAGAAGAACACCGCCGTCATGCGGCGGTCCGCCAACTCGTTGCCGTAGTAATTCGTGGCGCTGTGGATCAGGTTGGCGTGGTAGAGGAGCAGTTGGTTGTAGCGGTTGGGGACGCGGACGTCCTCGGTGAAGTGGTCGGCGGGCACGTGGCGGGTGCCGAGCGCCTCGACCAGGTTGTTGTGCGGGGCGTTGACCAGGTTCCCGCCGAGGCGGCCGCCGGGGAACTGCTGACGGTAGAAGCTGGTGCCTGCGTCCTTGGGTGCGCCCGGGCTGAGGTAGAGCACGGCGGCGTAGCGGCAGAGGGCGCGGGAGTCGGTGTGCGGGCGGGACTCCGACTCTCCGGCGCCGACGACCTGGACGCAGTTGTGGTTGAGCGTGCCGCCGCCCGGAGTGCTCTGCACCCACAGCCGGGAGGCGCCGGTGGCCTTGCGGACCAGCGCCTCGACCCGCGCCAGCTCGTCAGGCTCCAGGCCCGGCATGGTGCGCACGCCCGGCCAGGTCTCGGGGCGGTACGGGTAGCCCTCGGTCCAGTCGCCCCGGGCCAGGACGCGCTCGCGGACGGCGTCCGGGTCGGGCAGGACGTTGTCCAGGACCCAGAAGTCCCGGCCGCGGGTGGGCTTGCGGTAGGGCAGGACCGGCAGGGCGGTGGGCCTGATGGGCTGTGAGGGCATGGGCCGACCATAGGGGCGGCGGTCGTCAACCTTCTGCCGTGAACAGGTCAACCTTTCGTCAAGGGCGGTATTGGTGTGGGTGTTCCGCTGTCGTGTCGAGACTCGCGCGACAAGTTACTGGTCGGCGTTCAAGCGGCCTGGCCCTAGCGGACGGCGTAGCTGCCAAGGGCACCCTCCAGTCGGTCGAAGGCCCGGGCGGCCCACGGGCTCACCGCGGCGGTGATCGCGGCGTGCTCCTCGCCGGCCAGGGTGCGGCGGAACACCTCGGTGAACACCGCCCGGTCGACGGCGGCGAGCAGGGCGGCGGCGACCCGGCTCTCGAAGTCGACGGGTATCGCGTGCACGGCCTCGGCCAGTGCTTCGGCGAGTGCTGTCTCGGCCTGCTCGTTCAGCTCGCGCAGTCGGGCGCCCAGGGCCGGGCTCTCGGCGACGGTGCGGGCGAAGTCCTCGCCGGAGAAGCCGAGCCGTGGGTCGTGCCGGTCGAGCGCGGTCAGGCAGCCCCGACGCAGCGCGGCGAGGGCGGACTCGCCATGGGCGCGCTCGGCGACGGTGCGGGCTAGCCGGTCGACGAGTTCCTCGTGCAGGTCGAAGAAGAGGTCCTCCTTGCGCGGGAAGTGGTTGGTGACGGTCATCTTGGCGACGCCCGCGGCGGCCGCGACCTCGGCGATGGTCGTCCGGTCGAAGCCCTGCTCGATGAAGAGCCTGGTCGCGGCGTGCGAGATCGCCTCGCGGGTGCGGCGCTTGTTGAGCTCGCGCAGGTTCGGTGTGGTCCCGGTGTCGGTCATGGCAGGAGCCTAGCGCAGTTAGCTGGGTCGAGCACAGAAATTATGCTTGACCTAATCACTGGGTCCGTCCTAAGTTCTTCACGTCGGCCGGAGCGGTCG
The DNA here is from genome assembly GCF_043201815.1 of Kitasatospora sp. NPDC048296. Taxonomy (NCBI): domain Bacteria; kingdom Bacillati; phylum Actinomycetota; class Actinomycetes; order Kitasatosporales; family Streptomycetaceae; genus Kitasatospora; species Kitasatospora sp. NPDC048296. The sequence continues at coordinate 132,303 of NZ_JBICZB010000012.1, read as the reverse complement.
ACGGAGGAGCGGCCCAGGGGAGGGTTCATGACCACATCGGCCACCACGCGGATCACGACGAAGGGCTCCGAGAGGGGCGCGGAGAAGAGCGCCGCGAAGGGCCGACGCGGGGCGGCTCGGGCGCAGCGGCCGGAGCCGTTGCCGCCCGGCCTGCTGAAGTTGGGCGCGGTGCTCGCGTTGGGCCCGATCCTGGCCTTGCTGGACACCACGATCGTCAACGTCGGCATCGACTCCGTCGCCCGCGTCCTGCACAGCTCGATGGCCGCGGTCCAGTGGGTGGCCACCGGGTACCTGCTGGCGATATCGCTGACCATGCCGCTCTCCGGGTGGGCCGCCGGCCGCTTCGGCGCCCGGCGCGCCTGGCTCGGATCGGTCGTCCTGTTCGTGCTGGGATCCGCGCTGTGCGGACTGGCCTGGTCGACGGGCAGCCTGATCGCCTTTCGGGTGCTCCAGGGCGTCGGCGGCGCGATGATCCAGCCGTTGGGGCAGACGCTCATGGTGCAGGCGGCCGGGCGCTCCCGGATCGCGCGGGTGATGGGCACCATGCTGCTCCCGATCAGCCTGGCCCCGGTCCTGGGGCCGATCCTCGGCGGGCTGGTGCTGGAGCACCTGGACTGGCGCTGGATGTTCCTGCTGACCGTGCCGGTGGGGCTGCTCACCCTGCTGTTGGCGGCCCGGTGGCTTCCGGCCGAGAGCCGGTCGGACCTCCCGAAACCCCGACTGGATGTGACGGGTGTGGTGCTGCTGTCGCCGGGCCTGACGGCGCTGGTCTACGGGCTCTCCACGATAGGCGAGGGCGGCGCGGTCGGCCCGGTGGCGGCCGCGGTGGGTGCGGTGCTGCTGTTGGCGTACGGTCGGCACGCGCTGCGGGCGGGGCGTGACGGGGCCCGGGCGCCGCTGATCGACGTGCGGCTGTTCGTCCGGCGTGGCTTCGCGGTGGCGACGGCGAACAGCTTCCTTCAGGGCGCCGCGCTGTACAGCTCGATGTTCCTGGTCCCGCTCTACTACCAGCAGGTGGAGCGCGCCGGGGCGGTCGAGGCCGGGCTGCTACTCGCGCCGCAGGCGCTCGGTACGGCGGTCACCTCGCTGCTGGCCGGGCGAATAGCCGACCGCTTCGCGCCCCGCCCGCTGATCCTGCTCGGTATCGGCTGCTCGCTGCTCGGCACCCTCGCGTTCACCCGGCTGGGAACGGGCTCCGGCCGGGCGGACTGGCTGCTCGTCGGCTCGCTGGCGCTGCGCGGGGCGGGTATGGGGATCGTTCTGATCCCCGGCATGGCGGCGGTGTACGGGAGCGTCGAGAAGTCGCAGGTGGCGGCGGCCGCCGGTGCGGTCAACGTGCTCAACCGGCTCGGTGGGGCGCTCGGCACGGCGGTGCTGACGCTGGTCCTCCAGCGGGCGCAGGCCGGACACCCCGGCCAGCCGGGCGCGGCCTTCGGCGCGACCTTCTGGTGGGTGCTGGCCCTGTCGGCGCTCGCCATCGCACCGGCCCTGCTCTACCCGGGCGCCGCCCGTAAGGCAGACTGACCGGCCGCCGGTCATTGATCATCCATCAGTTGGGCGGACTCACACCGATCCCCATCGATTCGTATTGACCATGGAGGTACCTCATGTTCACCAAGCATCCTGGCGGCCTGCGTCTGCTCACCGTGCACGCCCACCCCGACGACGAGTCCAGCAAGGGTGCGGCCACCCTCGCCCGGTACGCGGCCGAGGGCGTGGACGTCCTGGTCGCCACCTGTACCGGCGGCGAGCGCGGTTCGGTGCTCAACCCGGCGATGGACCGGACCGAGGTCCGGGACAACCTCGCCCGGATCCGGCGTGAGGAGATGGCCGCGGCCCGTGAGATCCTCGGCGTGCGGCAGCAGTTCCTCGGCTTTGTCGACTCCGGGATGCCAGGCCCCGAAGAGCCGCTGCCGGAGGGCTGCTTCGCCGCCCAGCCGCTGGAGGTCGCCGCGGCGCCGCTGGTCGCCCTGATCCGGGAGTTCCGCCCGCAGGTGGTGATCACCTACGACGAGACCGGCGGGTACCCGCACCCGGACCATGTGATGACCCACCAGGTCACCGTCGAGGCCTTCGAGGCCGCCGCCGACCCGAAGCGCTACCCCGAGGCGGGCGAGCCCTGGCAGGTGGCCAAGCTCTACTACCACCTGGCCCTCTCCCGGGCCTGGTTCCAGACGCTGCACGACGCCATGACGGAGCGCGGAGTCGACTCGGCCATGGGCGAACTGCTCGCCGGCTGGCCCGACACCCCGCCCGCCCTCGCGACCACCACCCGAATCGCCTGCTCCGAGAAGTTCGCCATACGGGACGCGGCGATGCTGGCGCACGCCACCCAGGTCGAGCCCGGCGCCGCGTTCATGGCCCACCCCCGGGACATCGAGTGTGAGGTCTGGCCGACGGAGGACTACCACCTGGCTCGGAGCTTCGTGAGTGGACCCGGGATGGGCGGGGGTGAGACGGGCGGGGGCGAGACCGACCTGTTCGCAGGGCTGCGCGCGAAGGAGGGGGCGGCATGAGGCATGAGTGAACCGGTGAGGCCGACGGGCGTGTACCGGACGGGACTTGAGCCAGGGGTTCGAACAAGGCAGGTTGGTCTCATGACGAATCACCAGCCTGCCCCCACCGAGCAGCAGTCCCCGGGCGGTCAGGAGTCGCGCTCCCGCACCCACACCTGGACAGCCGGTCCGCCGATCTCCGAGTACCCGCACCTCACCGGCGAGGAGATCCTGTTGGAGTGGATCGCCGGGCGGATCCCGGAGCCGTCGATCTGCAGCACCATGGGCTTTCATCTGGTCGAGGTGAAGCCGGGCACGGCGGTGTTCGAAGGGGAGGTGGGCGACCACCTCTTCAACCCGATGAACACCGTGCACGGCGGGTACCTGGCCACCCTGCTCGACTCGGCGCTCGGCTGCGCCGTGTTGAGCAAACTGCCGGCCGGGATCGGCTACACCACCACGCAGTTGAACGTCCATATGCTGCGTCCGTTGTTCGCCGACTCGGGGCTCCTGCGCTGCGAGGGCGTAGTGCTCCACTTGGGACGGACGATGGCGACCGCGGAGGCCAGGGTGGTCGGCGCGGAGAACGGCAAGCTCTACGCCCACGCCACCACCACCTGCGCGATCCTCACCCCCCGCCCGGCGGCCTGACCGCCCGGCGAACCCACCGCTGGACAGCCGGGCCCCGACCGTGGCGGCGGCCGCCGCCACGACCGGGGCCCAACCGAACAGACCATGCCCGAAGAGCCCGAGGCCGAGCAGTCGAGACCCAGAGACCGCGAGGCCCGTACACCCCAAGCCTCTTACGCCCAGGCCCGAACACCCAGGCCCGAACACCCAGGCCCCCGAAACCCGAGGTGCTCAGAGCGCCGCCAGCACCCCGCAGAGCGCAAGGAGGTCGCAGATCCCGAAGCAGATCAGCTTGTGCGAGAGGAACACCGCCGCGAGCTCCCGGATGGCCGCGCTCGGCCAGTATCACCGGGCGGTGGGCGAGCCGAACATGTGCCCGTTGACGCCGGTGCCGGTCCTGCGGGCGATCAGTGTCGCCCGGAATGCGAGGATGTTGTCGGTCACTATGACGCAGCGGTAGTCGGGCTTGGCTTGCTCCATGACGGCCTTGCTGAAGAGCAGGGTCCGCTCTCAGGCGAAGCGCTCGACGGCCGCGAGGACCGCCTCCGCCATTCGCGGGCTGCCGGTGTGTCCGGCTTCGTCGATGACCGTCAGGTTGGCGTCCGGCCAGGCCTTGGCCAGCTGCCAAGCGGTTTGCAGCGGTCCGCCGAGGTCGAGCCGTCCATGGATGAGCTCGCCCGGGATGCCGGCCAGCCGACCGGCGTCGCGCAGCAGTTGGCCGTCCGCCAGGAAGGCCTGGTGCGAGAAGTAGTGTGCCGTGATCCGGGTGAAGGCCATCAGGGCGTCGGAGGGGCGGTCGGAGTAGGCATTCGGCTTGCCCAGCACCTCGTGCGAGATGACGGCGTCCTCCCAGGTGGCCCAGGCCTGGGCGGCGGCTCGGCGGACGTCCTCCTCCGGACTGTTGAGCAGCCGGCTGTAGGCGGTGAGCAGGTCGAGCACGTCGCCGTCCCGGTCGATGGCGGGTGGGAAGGCGTGGAACTCCTCCCAGGGGCCCGGCAGGAAACGGCCGACGCCCCGGTAGAGCCAGTCCGTCTCCTCGGGGCGGGTCATGGTCACCCCGCAGATCACGATCGCGGAGACCCGCTCCGGGTGGGCCTGCGCGTACGCGAGTATCAGGGTCGAACCCCACGAGCCGCCGTACAACAGCCACTTGTCGATACCCAGATGCTCGCGCAGCCGCTCCAGGTCGGCGACCAGGTGCGCGGTGGTGTTGTGCTCCAGCCCGGTTGACGGGTCGGCGGCGTGCGGTAGGCTCCGCCCGCAGCCGCGCTGGTCGTACTGGACGACGCGGTAGCGCTCGGGGTCGAAGTACCGCCGGGAGCCGGGATGGTGGCCGGAGCCCGGCCCGCCGTGCACCACCACAGCCGGTTTGCCCGCCGGGTTGCCGGAGGTGTTCCAGTGGATCCGCTGCCCGTCGCCGACGTCCAACAGGCCCTGGGCGTACGGCTCGTCGTGGGAATACGGCTCGGCCATCGGTAACTCCTCCGTGGACGGTGGACGGTGGACGGTGGACGGTGGACGGGGCGCCGGGTGAGCCTACACGCCGTCGGACCGGTCAGAGTCCGATGTTCAGCCCGCAGGCGGCATCGAAGGAGGCGTATCCGACGCAGAGGATCAGCCAGAAGCCCAGCGCGCCGGTGACGGCGGCGGTGATGCGGCCGACCCGGCTGCGCTGTTCCTTGGGGCGGCGCCAGTGACGGATGCCGTGGGCCAGCCCGAGCAGCCCCACCGCGGCCAGGCCGTAGGCCCCTGCCGGACTCGCCTGGTGGAGGGCGCGGGCGAGGAGATAGGCGCCCGCCAGGGAGGCGGTGGTGAGGACGAGGAGCACGAGCCCGCCGACGACCTCGGTCAGCAGCTCGCCGAGGCAGCCCATCGACGCCTCTGCGATGTATCTGCCCGGGCCGACCTGTCCGCCCGGGACCGGCGTCGGGTCCCCGGGCTGGTGAGCGGCCGGCTTCTCCGCCGCCTGACGCTCGACCATCGCCCCACCGCTCCTTTGCCTGGCCTTTGCCTGGCGATCATCGTAGTCGAGGGTGGAGCCGTCGTCGCACGGCAGGCCAGGTAAGCCCGGCAGGCCCGGCGGGCGCCGGCCGCCGGTGCGTCACCGAAGCTCCGGCGGCAGTAGGGCCGCCAGTCCGTCAAGGATGCGCTCGACGCAGAACTCGAAGCGGGCGTCGAGGCTCGGCTCGGTGAGGTCGCCGGCCAGGGCGACGAGGTTGGGGAAGTCCTCGACGGGCAGGGCGCGGAAGCGGTCGCGGACCTCGGTGGTGACCTCCAGACGGCTGGCGCCGTCGGCCTCGGCGGCCGACATCGGTGACTGTTCCTGGAGGGCGAAGCCCTGGACGAAGGAGCTCAGCAGATAGGTGGTCAGCGCGGCGTGCGCGTCGGAGAATCCGGCCTCGCGCAGGCGGTCCAGCTGATCGTCCAGCAGTCCGAACATGTGCGGCCCCGGGGCGAGGCGGCCGGCGACGACCTTGGCGGCGTCGCGGTTGTCGTGCAGCAGCTGTCGGTGGCGCCAGCAGTATCCGCGCATCTGCATCCGCCAGTCGCCCTCGCGCGGCGGGGGCTCGGCCGAGGCCATGATCGCGTCGTTGAGCAGGTCGAGCAACTCCTCCTTGTTGCGGACGTGCCAGTACAGCGAGGCCGCCTTGACGCCCACCTCGGCGGCGACCTTGCGCATGGACAGTCCGGCCAGGCCGTCCCGTTCCAGTACGCGAAGCGCCGCCTGAGCGAGGGCTTCCCTGGTCAGGGCGGGTGTCCCGGCGTTGTGTTCCGGCGTGGCGCCGTCGTTCTCCGGCATGGCTGTGCGGACGCCTCCCAGCGGTGTCGTGGAATCCCGCTTGCAATCTAACACCGTTAGGGACACTCTGTGGCTGCCGGACAAGCACCTAACGCTGTTAGGGGTCTTAGGTCGGGAGGGATCCCATGGAGGAGTCGAGTGCCCGCCGCAAGCGGCTCGCGCTACTTACGCTCTGCGTCACCATGTTCATGTCCGTGCTGGACAACGTCATCGTCAACAACGCCCTGCCCCGGATCGGGCAGGACCTGGACACCGGGATCAGCGGCCTGCAGTGGGTCGCCGAGGGTTACAGCCTGGTCTACGCTGCCCTGGTGCTGACCGGCGGCGCGCTCGGCGACCGCTACGGCCGCACCCGGGTGTTCCGCCTCGGCCTCGCCCTGTTCACGGCCGGTTCCGGCGTGGCAGCGCTCGCCGGGTCGATCGGCGTGCTGGTCGGCGCCCGGATGCTCCAGGGGGTCGGAGCCGCGCTGCTCACACCCGGCAGCCTCGCCCTGCTTCGGCACGTCTTCACCGACGAACGCGAGCGCGCCAAGGCGATCGGCACCTGGTCCGGGGTCTCGGCGCTCGGCCTGTCCATCGGCCCGGTCGTCGGCGGTCCGATGGTCGAACACCTCGGCTGGGCCAGCGTGTTCTGGATCAACGTGCCGATCGGCGTGGCCGGACTGCTGCTCGCCGCCCGCGTCCTGCCGGACATCGCCCCGCGCCCGCGCCGGATCGACCTCATGGGCCTGGCACTGTCCGTGGCCGGCCTGGCCCTGCTGGTCTACGCGCTGATCGAGGGCCCCTCCCGGGGCTGGACCGACCCGCGGGTGCTCGGCTGCGCCGCCGCGGCCGCCGTCCTGCTGCTGGCCTTCCTGGTACTCGAACTGCACATCGCCGAACCGATGCTGGAGCTGCGCCTGTTCCGCGACGGGGCGCTCGGCGGCGCCCTGCTCAGCGGGTTCATGGTCAGCTTCGGGATGTTCGGGGCGCTGTTCTTCCTGCCGCTGATGATGCAGGGCGTGCTCGGCTGGTCCCCGGCCGCCGCCGGCTACGCGGGGCTCCCGATGACCGCGATGCTGGTGGTCGCCGCACCGCTCTCCGGTCGGCTGACCGCGGCCTACGGTCCGCGGCTGCCGCTGGTGCTCGGCCTCGCGCTGTGCGCGGCGGGCCTCGGCGGGCTGTCGCTGTACGGCGACCACGCGCACTACCCGGCCTACCTGTGGACGCTGTTCGCGATGGGCCTCGGGATGGGCATGACCTTCACCCCGGTCTCGATCGCGGTGATGCAGCGGGTCGCCCCGGCACAGACCGGGATGGCCTCGGCGACCATCAACACCCTGCGCGAACTGGGCGGCGTACTCGGCATCGCGGTGCTCGGCGCCGTCCTGACCAACCGGATGACGGGTTCGCTGACCTCGGCCCTGCACCGGCTCGGTGTCCCGCCCGAGGCCGTCGGCTCGATCGCGGACGCCCCGGCCGGCGTGGCGCACGGCCCCGGAGGCACGGCGGCGGCGCTGCCCGGGCCGGTCCGGGCAGCGGTGGACGGCGCCTTCATCGACGGCATCCACCTCGCCGTGCTCAGCGGAGCGGGCGGGCTGGCCATGACCGCCGTTCTGGTCGCGGTACTGCTCGGCCGGGCCCGGCCGCTCGTCCCGTCCGGTCCGTCCGGCTCCGGCCGACCGCAGCCGGAGGAACTGGCGGGCACCCGCGCCACGTGAGCACCGGCCGCCGCGCCGTGACGGAACCTCGGCGGGACGCGACCGGGGGGCGCCTTCAAGGGCCCCTGCAGGAGACGCCTTCAATGGTCCCCGTATGAGACGCCTTCGAGGAGCCCCTCCAACCCGCCTCCACGGCGGGCCCCGTCAGTGGATGCCCTCCACCGCCGCCTGCGCCGCGCGGGCCAGCTCCCGCCGGGCCCCCGCCCGGGTGGGCTGCGGCCCGGGCGGCGGGATCGGCGGCAGGAAGGTGACGTCCGCGACCAGCCCGCGCACCGCGACCACCCGGGCGAGCGAGGTGAGCAGCCCGTCGTCCCCGACGAAGGCGGGCGCACTGGTCGGCCGTCCGTCCGCCAGCCGGTAGCGGATCGTCACCGGTTGGACGAATGCGCCAGCCTCCACCGCGGCCTGGAACAGCGCGGGCCGGAACCGTCCGCTCTCCCGCCCGCACCAGGTCGACCCCTCCGGGAAGACGATCACCGGGTGCCCGGAGCGCAGCACCTCGGCCACCGTCGCCACGGTGTCCGGGAGGGCCCGCAGCCGATCGCGGTCCAGGAACACGGTGCCGCCCCAGGCGACCAGGTGCCCGAGCACCGGCCACTGCCGGACCTCGGTCTTGGCCAGCGACCGCCCGGGCCGTCCGGCCGCGAGCAACGGTATGTCCAGCCAGGACACGTGGTTGGCCACCACCAGCGCCCCGCCGGCGCCGACCGCCCCGCCCGGCACGGGAACTCCGGGAATCCCTGGCGTCCCGAGGTGGACGGTCACCCCGAGGGAGCGCAGCAGCACCCGCGCCCAGAGCCGGATCAGCTGGTCCCGGGCGCCGTACGGCAGCAGTCGCACCGGCAGGCAGAGCACGACCCCGGCCAGCACCGCCGTCAGGCAGGCGGTCAGCCGCAGCGCCCGCCGGAGGTGGGAGACCTCCGGCGCGCGTTCGCCCAGGCAGGTCTCCGGCCGGCAAGGTGCGGTCGGCAGCCAGACGCTCATGACGACGCGCCCGAGGAGGGTGTTCCGGACAGGAAGTGCCGCAGGTAGCGGGGGTCGGTGCGCTCCAGCGACAGCAGCACGTACAGGTCGGCGCAGCCGAAGTCCGGGTCGTACGCGGGCTCACCGCAGACCCAGGCGCCGAGCCGCAGGTAGCCGCGGAGCAGGGCGGGCAGGGCGCCGCGCTCGGCGCGCGGCACGCCGGTGGCGTCCCAGCGGCGGTGCGGGGTGACCCGGTACTGCTCGGGGGCCAGGTGCTTGGCGCTGACGGTGTCCCAGACCCGGGCCGCGGTGGCGCCGCCGTCCTCCAGGTCGATCGAGCAGCAGCCGCCGACCCAGGTGTTGCCGGTGTCGGCGAGGTAGCGGGCGATGCCGCCCCACATCAGGTTGATGACCGCGCCGTTGCCCCGGTGATCGGGGTGGATGCAGGAGCGGCCGAGCTCGACCAGGCCGGGGCGCACCGGTGCGAGCGCGGACAGGTCGAACTCGCCGTCGGAGTAGAGTCGTCCGGCCCGCCGGGCGGCCTCGGGCCGCAGCAGCCGGTAGGTGCCGACGACGGTGCCGGTCTCGCCCTCGCGGACCAGCAGGTGGTCGCAGTACTCGTCGAAGGGGTCGACGTCGTGACCGGCGACCGGGCTGTGCAGGACGGCGCCGAGTTCTGCGGCGAAGACCTGGTGGCGCAGCCGCTGGGCGGCGCGGACGTCGTCCTCGTCGCGGGCGAGGGCGACGGTGTAGGCGGCCGGCGCCGGCTGGTGGCGAGGCGCGGGGACCGCCGGGGCGTCGTGGGTGGGGGCGACTGCGGACGGAGTGTACGTGGGGACGGTGGTCATGGCGGACCCTCCAGGGCAGCACGATCGGCGGTGCCGTGGAATTGCCAGGGCACCGTCCCGGCCCGCAGGCGTTGGGCATGGACGCGAACCGGTCCCCGTATGTCTCTCCAAGTCGGTTGGCATTCACGTTGCGGCCCGGCGGATCGCAGATGTGCAGCTGTTGAATGGGACCACGCGTGGCCGGTCGGTCATCTGCCGGGCACCGGGCGGTCGTCCGCGCGGGGTGGACAACGGGGGCGCGCACCTGCATCGCGCGCCCCCGCCGTCACAGCCCCGCGGTCACATCCTCACCGTCACGACCCCGCCGTCACACCGCCGTCACGGCCGAGTCCGACGGGATCAAATCGCCCGCCAGCCCTGCGGGTCGACGCCGCCCGGGACGACCTCGGCCGGCCCGTACGGCTCGCGGGTGTAGACGAAGGAGCCGACGTCCAGGTGGCTGACCGTGCCGTCGGTGCGCCGGACCACCCGAAGGGTCTCGCCCGCGTAGTAGTTGTCCAGCCCGATCCAGGTGCCGTCCGACTGGGGCCGGAAGCGCGAGCCCCGGCGGCCGCCCGCGAGTTCGGCGAGCTCCAGGACGCGGTCGGCCCGCAGCCGCAGGGCGTTGGGCGCGGCGCCCCAGTACCAGGGGCCGGTGAGGGCGAGCAGGTCCTCGTCCACCTCGGGCAGCGGCCGCCAGGGTTCGGGCAGCCGGGGCTCGTGTTCGGCGGTGATGGTGATCAACTGGGCGGCCAGCAGCGGGGTGTTGGCGCCGCTGGTGGCGTTGGACAGGGCGAAGGCGGCCAGGCCGTCGTCCTCGCTGACCCACAGGCCGGCCGTGAAGCCGGGCATCGAACCGGAGTGGCCGTGCAGCAACCGGCCCTCGTGGCGCCGCAGTTGCAGGCCGAAGCCGTAGCCGGAGGTCCAGGCGGCGTCGTCCGGACCGACGGCGGGCCGCCGCATCTCGGCGAGGGTGTCGGCGCTGAGCACCTTGTCGTCGCTGGCGGCGAGGAAGGCCGCCCAGCGGGCCAGGTCGGCGCCGGTGGACCAGAGCTGGCCCGCCGGGCCCATCAGGCCGGTGTCGGTGAGCGGTTCGGGCAGCATGACGTCGGCCCACGGGTGGACGGCGAAGCCCCCGGCGTGCGGGTGCTCGGGCAGCAGCGTGGTGCGGTCCATGCCGAGCGGCGCCAGTACCTCGCGGCGCAGCGCCTCGCCCCAGGGCTCGCCGCGCAGCTTCGCCACCAGGGCGCCGAGCAGCGCGTAGCCGGGGTTGGAGTAGTGGTGGCGCCGCCCGGCGGGGTGCTTGAGCGGGCTCTCCCGCTCCAGCAGGTCGCCGAGTTCGGGCCGCAGCGAACCCTCCGTCCGTTCCCACCAGGGTTCGGGCGTCTCGGCGGCCAGCCCGGCGGCGTGTGCGAGCAGCTGGGCGACGGTCGCACCGTCGGCCGCGGTGCCCGGCAGGTGGCGGGCCAGCGGGTCGTCGAGGTCCAGCAGGCCCTCGTCGCGCAGCCGCAGCACCAGCACGGCGACGAAGGTCTTGGTGAGCGAGCCGATCCGGTACTGGACGTCCGGTGTCGGCGCGTGCCCGTCGATCATGCTGCGGGCGCCGCTCCACACCAGCTGCCCGTCCCGGACCACCCCGGCGACCAGCGACGGGGTACGGCCCTCGGCCTGGGCGACCGCGATGCGGTGCAGCAGGGCGCGGCGGGTGGTGGGCAGCAGCTCGTCGAGCTGGTCGGTCATCTGATCGTCTGAACTCATCGACATGGACGGACAGTAGCCCAGCCGGGCCACGGACCTGCGGGATTAATCCCCCTAGCCCGGCAGCGCCGGAAGCTCGGGCCGCTCCAGCCAGGCCTCGAACAGCGGGCCGAGCGGCGCGGTGGTGTACCGGGAGGCGTGCGTGAGCAGGTCGGCGGTGGCGACCACGCCGTGCCGGTTGATGCCCGTCCAGTCCCGCAGCATCGCGAAGAACCCGTCCTCGCCGAGCGCCCGCCGCAGCGCGTGCACCGCCAGGCCGCCGCGCTGGTACAGCCGGTCGTCGAACATCAGCCTGCGGCCCGGGTCGCCGAGCCGCAGGTCCTGCGGCAGCCCGGCCAGCAGCCGGTGCGCGGCGGCGGCGTGCACGGCTGCGCCCGGGCCGCCGGCGTGCTCGGACCAGAGCCACTCCGCGTACTTGGCGAAGCCCTCGTTGAGCCAGATGTGCCGCCAGTCGGCGATCGAGACGCTGTTGCCGAACCACTGGTGGGCCAGCTCGTGCGCGATCAGCCGCTCGCGTTCCCAGCCGCCGCCGAGGTGGTTGGTGCCGAAGGTGGCCACGCCCTGCGCCTCCACCGGGACGTCCAGCTCCTCGTCCGCCACCACCACCGCGTACTCGCCGAACGGGTACGGCCCGAAGACCTCGGAGAAGTACGCCATCATCTCCGACTGCCGGGCGAAGTCCCGGGCGAAGGCCTCGGCCAGCGGTTGCGGCACGTACCCGGTCTGCGCCACGTAACCGGGCCGTGGGGTGTCGGGGCGCGGGGCCAGCTGCACCGGGAGGTAGTGCCCGATCGACACCGTCACCAGGTACGGCGAGGTCGGCGCGCTCTGCTCGTAGACCCAGGTGGTGCTGGAGGCCCGGGTGGTCCGGGTGAGCAGCCGTCCGCTCGCCACCACGGTGAACGGGGAGGGCGTGGTGACCGCCAGCTGGTACGTCGCCTTGTCCGCGGGGCGGTCGTTGCACGGGAACCAGGACGGCGCACCGATCGGCTGGCTGGCCACCAGCGCGCCCTCGGTCAGCTCCTCCCAGCCCAGGCCGCCCCACGGGCTGCGCACCGGGCGCGGGTTGCCGGTGTAGTGCACCTCGACGGTGAAGGCCGCGCCCGCTCCGAGCGCCTTCGCCGGGCGGATCCGCAGCTTGCCGCCGCGGTGGGTGTAGCGGGCGGCCTTGCCGTCGACCAGCACCCGCCCGATCCGGAACTCGGCCAGGTCGAGCGCGAACTCGGCCAGCGCCGCGTCCGCCACCGCGCTCAGCCGGGCCGAGGCGGCCAGCCGGTTGGGTCCGGGCCGGTAGTCCAGCGCGAGTTCGTAGCGGTGCACCCGGTAGCGGTGGTCGCCGCTGCTCGGGAAGTACGGGTCCGGGCCGCCGGCGGCCGGCGGGACGTGCTTGGGCTTCACGGGGGCGGGCGCTTCCTGCGGGCCGGGACGGGGGGTCGTGCCGTGAGGGGCGGTCGGAGGGGTGGTCAAGGCGTGGCCTGCCACGCCTCGATGGGGTTGCCCAGCCACCGCGTGTCCGCGGGGACGGACTCGGCGCGCATCACCAGCGAGGCCGGGCCCAGCGTGCTGCGCGCGCCCACCGTGCTGCCGGGCAGCACGATCCCGCCCGGGCCCAGGGTGGCGCCCTCGCGGAGGACCACAGTATCCATCCGCATGATCCGGTCGTGGAAGAGGTGCGTCTGCACCACGCAGCCCCGGTTCACGCTGACCCCGTCCCCGAGGGTGACCAGGTCCGCCTCCGGCAGCCAGTAGCTCTCGCACCACACGCCGTGCCCGACCTTGGCGCCGAGCGCCCGCAGCCACAGGTTCAGCACCGGGGTGCCCGGCACCGCGCCGACCAGCCACGGCACCGCCAGCACCTCCACGAAGGTGTCGGCGAGCTCGTTGCGCCACACGAAGCCGCTCCACAGCGGGTGCTCCACCGCCCGGAACCGCCCGACCAGCAGCCACTTGGCCGCCACCGCGACCAGGCAGGCCACGCCGCCCGCCGCCAGCAGCACCGGGCCCGAGAGCAGGGCGGCGGCGAGCGGCGACCAGGAGCCGACCAGCCAGGACAGCGCGGCCGCCGTCACCAGGCCCAGCGCCGCCGAGGCCAGCACCGGCACCAGCCGGCCCACCTCGACCAGCCCGCGCGCCCACAGCAGCCGGGCCGGCGGCTCGTAGGTCAGGCTCTGGTCCGCCTGGTCCGCCGCGCGCGGCAGCCGCATCGGCGGCATGCCCAGGTACGAGCTGCCCTTCTTCGCCTTCTCCGGCGTCGCCGAGAGCACGCCGACCAGGCCCCGCTTGGGCACCGAGCGGCCCGGCGCGGTCATCCCCGAGTTGCCGAGGAAGGCCCGCTCGCCGACCTTCGCCTCGCCCAGGCGCATCCAGCCGCCGCCCAGCTCGTACGGCGCGATCAGGGTGTCGTCGGCCAGGAAGGCGCCGTCCCCGACGGTGGTCAGGCTGGGCAGCGCGAGCACCGTGGACACCTCCGCGCCCCGGCCGACCCGCATCCCCAGCGCCCGCAGCCACAGCGGGGTGACCAGCCCGGCGTACAGCGGGAACAGCACCTCGCGGGCCCGGTCCATCAGCTGGGTGACGGTCCACGCCTGCCAGCTGACCCGGCCCTGCAGCGGGTGCACCCCGGGCACCAGGCCGATGCTCAGCAGCCGCACCAGCGCCACCAACTGCGCCGCGTACACCGCGCCGAAGGCCAGGGTGGCGGGCAGCAGGCCGAGCAGCGCGCCGCCGAGGGCCGGTCCGAGGGCCGCGCCCTGGTCGACGAAGCGGGAGAGCACGGCCAGCGCGGCCACGGCGGGCGCCATCGGGAGCAGGCCGAGCACGGCGTCGCCGACGCCGTACAGCGCGGCCCAGGCGGGCCGTCGGACCGGAGGTTCCTCGGGCCAGGACCACTCGGCCCGGCCCAGCTTGACGGCGGGCGCGCCGCCCCAGCGCTGTCCGGTCGGCACCTGGCCGGTGACGCTGGAGCCGGGCAGCACCTGGGCGCGCTTGCCGACCCGGGCACCGGGCAGCAGCGTCGAACGGGTGCCGACCACGGCGTCGGCGCCGACCTTGACCTGGCCGACCTCCAGCCGGTCGCCGTCCAGCCAGTAGCCGGACAGGTCGACCTCGGCCTCCACGGCGCAGCCCCGGCCCAGCTTGAGCATCCCGGTGACCGGCGGCAGCGAGTGCAGGTCCACCTCCTTCGCGACCTTGGCGCCCAGCACGCGGGCGTAGGGGATCAGCCAGGCGCCGGACAGCTCGGTCGCGCCGCTCAGCTCGGCGAGCCGCTCGGCCGCCCACAGCCGCAGGTGCACGGCGCCGCCGCGCGGGTAGCTGCCGGGGCGCAGGCCGCGCAGGAGCAGCCGGGCGCCACCGGCCCCGATCGCGAGCCGGCCCGGCGAGCTGTACAGCGCGAGCGCGCCCGCGCCGACCGCCCACCAGGACGCGGTCGGCGCCCACGGGTAGTCGCCGAGGTGGGAGAGCAGGTTTCCGGCCGCCAGCAGGGCGACCGTCCAGCGCAGGCCGACCACGGTGAACAACGGGATCAGCAGGAGCAGCTGCAGCAGCTTGGCCCGGGTCGGCACCAGGGCGACGGTCCGGGCCTCGCCGCCCTCGGCGGCGGTGCGCTCCAGGTGCCGGGCGAGCTTGCGCAGCGTCGGGTGCTGGTAGATGTCCAGCACGGCGGCGCTCGGGTAGCGGGTGCGCAGCAGGGTGGTCAGCCGGGCCGCGGCCAGGCTGCCGCCGCCGATCGCGAAGAAGTCGTCGCGCGCACTGCCGACCTGCACCCCGAGGATCTCGGCCCACTGCTCGGCGAGCCAGGCCTCGGTGCCGTACAGCTGCTCGTTCGGCCCGGCGGCCTCCAGCTCGGGCAGCGGCCAGGGCAGCGCGTTGCGATCCACCTTGCCGGAGGTGCGGGTGGGCAGGGTGTCGACGGGGGCGAGCAGCGGCACCAGGGCGGCGGGCAGCTCGGCGCGCAGCCGCTCGACGGCCTGCTCGCGGTCGAAACCGTCCTGGACCACCAGGTAGCCGACCAGCAGCTGGTTGCCGCCGCGCGCGGTCCGCACGGCCGCGGCCGCACCGGCCACGCCGGGCAGCGCCTGCAGGGCCGCGTCCACCTCGCCGAGCTCGATCCGGCGGCCGCCCAGCTTGATCTGCTCGTCGGTACGGCCGAGGAACAGCAGGCCGGCCGGATCGGCCTGGACCAGGTCGCCGCTGCGGTAGGCCCGCTCCCAGCCGAGCGAGGGCAGCGGCGCGTACTTCTCCGAGTCCTTCTCCGGATCGAGGTAGCGGGCCAGGCCCACCCCGCCGATCACCAGCTGCCCGGTGCCGCCGGAGGCGACCGGCCGACCGGCCTCGTCCACCACGGCGAGGTCCCAGCCGTCCAGCGGCAGGCCGATCCGGACCGGCCCCTCGCCGGTCAGCAGCGCGGCGCAGGCCACCACGGTGGCCTCGGTCGGGCCGTAGGTGTTCCACACCTCGCGGCCCTCGGTGACCAGGCGCTGCACCAGCTCGGGCGGGCAGGCCTCGCCGCCGAAGATCAGCAGCCGGACCTCGTTGAGCGCCTCGGCCGGCCACAGGGCGGCCAGGGTGGGGACGGTGGAGACCACGGTGATCTCCTGCTCGGCCAGCCAGGGGCCGAGGTCGGCGCCGCTGCGCACCTGGGAACGGGGGACGGGCACCAGGCAGGCGCCATGTCGCCAGGCCAGCCACATCTCCTCGCAGGAGGCGTCGAAGGCGACCGACAGGCCGGCCATCACCCGGTCGCCGGGGCCGATCGGCTCCTCCTGGAGGAAGAGCGCGGCCTCGGCGTCGACGAAGGCGGCGGCGTTGCGGTGGGTGACGGCGACGCCCTTGGGCTTGCCGGTCGAGCCGGAGGTGAAGATGATCCAGGCGTCGTCGGCCGGGGTGGGGCGGCGCCCGCCGACGGGTTCGCGGGTGCCCGTCGTGGTGAGGGCCCGCTCGGCGCCGAGGACGGCGGCGACCTGGGCCTCGCCGAAGACCAGCTGGGCGCGCTCGTCCGGGTCCTCGGCGTCCACCGGGACGTAGGCGGCCCCGGCGGCGAGCACGGCCAGGATCGAGACGTACAGGTCGTTGGTGCCCGACGGCACCCGGACGCCGACCCGGTCGCCCGGGCCGATGCCGGCGGCGGCCAGCCGCCGGCGCAGCTGCTCGACCTCGGCGGCCAGGGCGCGGTAGCTGAGTACGGTGCCACCGTCGTCGAGGGCCGGTTCGTCGGGGTGGGCGCGCACGGTGGCGTCCAGGACGTCGACCAGGGTGCGCGGGTCGGCGGCCGGGCGGCCGGGGAACAGCACGTGCTGCGACTCGGCCTGCGGTGGCTCGGCGTACTGCTCCGGGTGGATCGGTTCAGCAGTCATGGCAGCCCGTGCGCTCCTCGTCCTCGCCCCGTTCCGACCGATGCCCGGCCCCTGGGGCGGTGGGAGCACCGCCTGACCGGGTGACCCCACTCCGGGGCCGGAGCGGACAACCCGACCGATAGTAGCCCCGGGCTCACGGCCCGGCAGGAGCGGATACTCGGCCCAACTGGGGCCGGAATGACCGAATCTGACGTTCTATCAGTCAACAACACGGGCCGTGACACTCTGATGTGACGACACGTCATTCAAATTGACGGATCGTCAGGTCAGATTTTGGATCGTGATCCATGCCACAGTGAATGCTGCTCCCTCCGGGTGACGGGCCCGGCGTCTCGGCCTCGGGCCCGGCCCGCCACACCGACGGGGTGCTCAGCGGAAGCGGTGCAGGTGCTCGCCGAGGAAGGCCTCCAGGGTGCGCGGGGCGTGCCCGACCAGGCGGGTGAGGGTGTCGTCGGGCGACTCCTTGCGGACCACCGCCAGCTGTTGGATCTCGACCACGTGGGTGGCCAGCCAGTCCGGCATTCCGGCCCGGCCGGTCAGGTGGGCATGCAGTTCGGCCGGCGCCAGGTCGAGGTAGCGGACCGGTCGGCCGAGCAGTTCGCCCAGCAGGGCGGTGAGCTCCGGGTGGCTGTACGCCCGACCGCCGGTGAGCGGGTAGGTGCTGCCGCCGAGCTCCGGGCGGGTGAGGACCTCGGCCGCGACGTCGCCGATGTCCCGGACGTCCACGTAGTTGCACCGCGCCCGTCCCATCGCGCCGTGCACCACCCCGGCAGCTGCGATGCCGGGGGCCAGGAGCAGCAGCTTCTGCATGAAGGCGTACGGGCGCAGGATCGTGGTGCGGACGCCGCAGGAGCGCAGGCGCTCCTCGATCAGGTGGTGGCCGCGGGAGACGGCGACGGGGGAGTCCGCCTCGGCGGCAGGTGCGGAGACCTTGACGATGTGCTCCACGCCGCCGGCGACGGCCGCGTCGATCGCGTTCAGCTCGTGCCGGACCTGGTGCGGGCCGTTGGCCATGGTGAGGAACAGCTGGTGCGCGCCGCGGAAGGCCGCTCGCAGCGAGTCCGGGTCGGCGGCGTCGGCCGCGACGGCCTCGGTGCGGGCGAGCGTGCGGTCGTCGAGTTCGGCCGCCAGTCGGGCGGGCTCGCGGCTGAGCGCGCGGCTCGGGGCACCCAGGGCGGCGAGGCTGCGTAGGGTGGCGCCGCCGGTGGCGCCACCGGCGCCCATGATGACGATCATGACGTCTGCCTTTCGGGTCGGGCTGCGGAGTGGAGTCGGTGCTGCGATTCCCGGGCGGGGCGGCTGCCGCGCCAGCGCCAGGTGATGATCGTGGCCGCGATCGCGGAGGAGACCGGCAGGTCGACCGGCAGCCGGTGCGGCCAGGGGCTGTCGCCGAGTGGCGGGAACTGCGGGAGCCAGTGCGCGGCGGCGAGGCCCATGGCCAGGGCGAGTGCCGCGGCGGCCAGGCCGAGCCCGGCGGCCGCGAGGACGCGGGGTGTCCGGGCGGGCCGGGTGCGGGCGGGACGGCGGCGCAGTGCGGCGCCGAGGGCGGCGGCCACGGCGGCGGAGGTGCCGCCGATGGTGGTCAGCGCGGCGAGGACCAGCTGCGGCTGCCGGGTGACCGCTCCGCCGAGACCGGCCATCACAGCCGGCATGGCGTAGGCGGTCAGGACCTCCCGCCACAGGACGAAGGGCGGGGGTGCGCCGGATGCCTTCTTGCTCACGGGTTCTCCTTGGCTGGTTCTGATAGGGCTGGTCCTGATTGCCCCGGGTTCCGATCAGGCGCCTAAGTATTTGTGCTTAGGTGCCTAACTATTGGGGCCGGGTGAAGGCGGGCCGCCTCGGCCCGCCTTCGGGTGGGTGGGTCAGTCCTCGGTGAGGGCGTCGATGCCCGCGACGATCCGCGCCAGCAGGTCGAGGAAGGCGGCCCGCTCCTCGACGGAGAGGCCACCGACCAGCGACTGCATCCGGGCGAAGTGCTCGGGTGCGAGCTCGCGCAGCTTGTCGGCGCCGCGTGCGGTAAGGATCACCACATTGCCCCGGCCGTCCTCGGTGGACGGGCGGCGGGCCACCAGGCCCTCCCGCTCCAGGCCGTCGACCAGTCCGGTCACGGTCGCCCGGGACACGCCGAGGCTGGCCGCGAGCTGGGAGGGCGACTTCTCGCCGCCGTGGTCCTCCAGGTCGGACAGCAGGCGGTAGCGGCCGGTGGAGAGGCCGAAGCGGCTGAAGTGCACTTCGCCCGCCTGGCCGAGCCGGGCGCCCGCCGCCATCAGCCGGGCCGCGACCAGGACTGCCTGCGGATCGGCCGTCAGGCCGTAGCGGGCGATCTGGCGGCGGGCCTGGTCGAGGGTCGGGGAGGCCGGATCGACCTCGTGGTGCGGCGTCATGGAACTAATATGGCGCCTAATCAGATTGCCGGTCAAGTAAGTGTGGCGGATCCTGCCTAGTGCTGTGACCGCATAGGTTCACCGGGTTGGCGGTCGTGGCGGTTGGATGTGCGGCGACGTCCGATCCGATCGCTGGAGGCCCGGTGGCCGAGCCTGTCCGTGTGCGCAGACTGACCGACCACGAGGGGCAGAAGCTGCAGCAGATCATGCGCAGGGGCAGCACGAGCTCGGTGCGCTACCGGCGCGCGATGATGCTGCTCGCCTCGGCGGGCGGGAACCGGGTGCCGGTGATCGCCCAGCTGGTCCAGGCCGACGAGGACACCGTGCGCGATGTGATCCACCGCTTCAACGAGATCGGCCTGGCCTGCCTGGACCCTCAGTGGGCGGGAGGCCGTCCCCGCCCACTCAGTCGTGAGGACGAGGACTTCGTCATCCGGACGGCCACCACTCGCCCCACCAGGCTCGGCCAACCCTTCACCCGCTGGTCGATCCGCAAACTCGCCGCCTACCTGCGGAAAGTGCACGGCCGCGTCATCCGCATCGGCCGTGAAGCCTTACGGTGCCTGCTCAGGCGCCGCGGCATCACCTTTCAGCGCACCAAGACCTGGAAGGGGCTGCCGGCGACCTGCCGCCGCACTCACGGCGTCACCTACTTCCACGGCTGCTACTCCGTGGGCGACGACCGCCTGTGGGGTGTCAACCGACGTCGCAAGGGCACCGCCAAGACCCTGGCCGCACTCAAGTCGATCCGTGCCGCCCGACTAGACGGGCGCCCCCGTCTACATCATCCTGGACAACCTCTCCGCCCACACCGGCGCGGACATCCGCCGCTGGGCGAAGAAGAACAAGGTCGAGCTGTGCTTCACTCCGACCTGCGCTTCCTGGGCCACTCCGATCGAGGCCCACTTCGGCCCGCTGCGGCAGTTCACCCCGGCCAACTCCCACCACCGCAGCCACCCCGCACAAACCCAGGCACTGCACCGCTACTTGCGCTGGAGCAATACCAACGCCCGCCACCCCGACGTACTCACCGCCCAACGCAAGGAACGCGCCCGCGTCCGCAGCGAGAAGGGCATCCGCTGGGGCGGACGCCCCCTCGACACCGCAGCCTGACCAACCGCGAACCGCAGCCCCCGAGCGCCGAAGGGGGCAAGTTCAGGAGAAGGACAGCGACAGAAGGATGACTCAGGAGGCAGACGGTTCGATCTCCCCCGCAAAGACGATGACCTGGTCGATGAGGCTCCGCCGCAGATGGACGACGTCCGTTCCCGCCAGGCGGGGACCTCCGTCCGGCGTGGTGAAGACCCACTGGTACCGGGCCCACTCGTCAGGCATGTCCACCGCCGAGCAGCGCGCCATCGTGCCGGTCCCCGCCGGGTGGCGCCGGATGTCCAGCACGAACCGCTCGACCGCCGCGATTCCTTCGCTGCGACCCAACGGCCCCCAGAAGACCACGTCTGAGGTCAGAGCCTGGGAGAGCAGGGCAGTCACATAGCTGTCGTCCGAGGCGTTGAACGCGGAGATGAACGTGTCGATCGCGGAGCGTGCAATCTCTTCCTGCATGCCCTAGTAATACCAGCCGTTTCGCGTGCGCTCGTCCCGCGAGCCGCCTTCCGGTCACGGTGAACCATCCCGGTCACAGCACTGGGCGGCACGGGGAGCGATCCGGGGCGGCGTCCAGTCGGCGTGCTTCAGGACGGTCCGGATCATCGCGCCGGGTGGGGTCAGCCGGATCGCGGCGTTGCGCAGGCCCACCGCCAGCGGGTTGGTGAGCTGCTGACCCATCCGGCCGGCCCGGCGGGCGTCCCTGGCGACGGTCTGACTGCGCGGACGGCGCGCCGCGTCGTAGCGAGTGAGGGCGCCCTCGACCGTCCGCCCCTCGGCGACCGTTGCGGCCAGGGTCACCGCGTCCTCCAGGGCCTGGCAGGCGCCCTGGCCGAGGTGGGGCGTCATGGCGTGTGCCGCGTCGCCGAGCAGGGCGATCCGGCCCGAGGCGTAGGAGGGCAGCGGGGTGACCAGCTCGTTGACGTCGTGGTGCAGCACGTCCTCCGGGCGGGTCGCGGCCAGCAGCGCGGGGATCGGGTCGTGCCAGCGGGCGAAGCGGCGGCGCACTTCGGCCAGCGAGTCCCGGTAGCGCACCCCGGCCGGGGCGTTCAACACGGCGTGCCACTCGGCCCGGCCGTCCGGGAAGGCGATGTGGCCGAACTCGGCGCCGTGGCCCCAGGTCAGCTCGAAATCGGAGGCCAGTCCGTCGACCGGGCGTTCGGTGATCGCCCGCAGCACCGTCGAACCGCTGTACACCGGGCCAGGGTGAGCGGGGAAGAGGCGGCGCCGGATCCGGCTGTTGATGCCGTCGGCCGCCACCAGGAGGTCGGCCTCCAGGGTGGTGCCGTCGTAGCCCACCGTGACCCGGGCGGGGTGCGAGGTGTCGACCTCGGTCACCTCGGCGCCGATCACCAGGGACTCGGCGGGCAGCGCCTCGCGCAGGATGCGGTGCAGGTCCGCCCGGGGGACGCCGACGATCGGCGCCCCCAGCTCCCGCTCCAGCGCCTTGCCGTCCATCATGGCGAGCCGACGGCCGTCCGGCGTCCACGTCCCACCGGTGTACTGCCGCCGCGAGGCCGCCTCGACGGCCGCACCCACCCCGAGGATCCCGAGCGACCGCATGCCGTTGGCGTGGAGCGAGATCCCGGCCCCGGCATCGTCCAGGACAGCCGCCCGCTCGACCACGGTCACGTCCCACCCCGCCAGCCGGAGCCCGATCGCGGCCGCCAACCCGCCGATCCCGCCCCCGACCACCACCGCGCTGTTGCTGCTCATGCCCGGTCCTTCCCGTGCTGCCATGCTGTCTTCTACATCTGTAGAAGGAGCGTACTACGGGCTTGTCCGGACGGGCGGGGTGGGCTTCTCCGGCGCTGCGAGGGTCCGTCGATGCCCGGCGGGTTGCCCGGTGGCTGGCGGCTCGGCTCGGGGTCGGGAGAGGCCGCCGTCGGCGCGGGAGCCCGGCGCGCAGCGGAGGCGGCCGCGCGCGGTGCCGTTCCGGCGGCCCGGGGCGGGGTGTCGTCGGCGTGGTCCTGCGGCGCGGCCCCTTCTGTGGCCCTCTGTCACCGGGGTGGGCGGTTCGGGGGCCGGTGCCGGTAGAAAGGGGGGATGCAGCGAGATGAGGAGCAGGGGCAGGGTGGCGCTGGTCGGGCGGGGCGTCCGGATCGGCGGACCGTGCTGGCGGACGCGGCGATCGGTGTGCTGGCGGACGCGGGCGTGCGGGGGCTGACCCACCGGGCGGTCGACGCGGCGGCCGGTCTGCCGATCGGCACCACCTCCGCCTATCTGCGGACCAGGCAGGCGCTGCTCACCGCCCTGGTGCGGCGGTTGGTCGAGCTGGACCAGGGCGAGCTGCAGGCCATGGGGGAGGAGCGGGTGGTGGTCCGGTCGGTGGATGAACTGGTCGAGGGGATCCGTGAGTTGATGCGCCACCGGTTGACCGGCGAGGGGCGGCGGCGGTCGCTCGCGCGCTACGCCTGCGCGGTGGAGAGCGTGCGCGACCCGGAGCTGCGGGAGATCCTCGTGCCGCGTGAGAACGCGGGGCGGGCCGTCGTCCGCGCGTTCCTCGCCACCCAGGGCGTCACCGACCCCGACGGGCGGACCGCCACGCTCCTGGCCTGCATCGACGGGCTGGTCTTCGACCGTCTGGTGGGCGGTGGCGAGACCGGGACGGACGAGATCCAGGGCCTGGTGGCGGCCGCCCTGCGCGGCGCGAACGGGGGCTAGCCGGTCACGAGCCCGCTCCCTTCGCGAGCTCCAACTCGGCGGCGTAGCCGGCGAGCAGGATGCGGAGGGTGCGGTGGAAGCATTGCTCGGAATCGAGGCCCTCGCCGGTGGCGAAGGCCTGGGCCAGATGGGGGTAGGCGTCCCGGTCCAGGGCCGCGAACTGCTCGGGTTGCGGCTCGGTGCCCTCGTGGTGGGGCGTCTCGCCGACCTCGCCCAGGGTGTGTCCCAGGGTCCACCGGACCGCGGAGTTCAGCACATTGAGCGCGTCGGCCAGCGGAACGCCGTCCTCGCGCAGCACCGTGATGCCGCGTTCGAGCAGGGCGAGCGCGCCCGGGGTGGCGGCCGGGCGGGTGGCGAGCACGGTGAGCATGGCCGGATGGTCGAGCAGCAGCCGGCGCAGGGCGACGGCGAACTCCCGGACCACGTCGGTCCAGGGGCCGCTCGGTTCGGCGAAGAGCTCCCCGGCGGACAGCTCCAGCAGTCGCTCGACCATGCCGTCCAGCAGGGCGGCCTTGCTGGGGACGTAGTAGTAGAGCGTCATGCCCTCGACGCCGAGCGCCGCGCCGAGCTTGCGGTTGGAGAGCGCGGTGAGGCCGTGCTCGTCGACGTAGGCGAGGGCGGCGTCGATGATCTTCTCGCGGGTCAGACCCGTCCTCGGGCGTGTGCGTCGGCCCGGCATCTGCTCCTCCTGGGTCTAGGGGTGGCCCTGTGGGGTGGCACCGATGGAGCCTTGACAACTCTTACAGCGCAAGAAAACAATAGTCGACGTCAGCTTCTTGCGCTGCAAGAAACACATTGGGGGAGGACGTCGTGCAGCTCGTCGCCGTTATGGTGCGCAAGCTCAACGAGGGTGTGGAGTACGGGGAGTTCCGCAAGGCCTGGATCCCGGACGAGGTGTTCCCGGACGACCCGCGCACCCGGGTGATCAGCGCCACCGCGCTGGAGGACTCGCGGGAGATCATCACCATCGCGCTCATCGAGGGCGACCACGGGCCGGAGTCCATGCAGGCGTGGATGGAGAGGCTCGGCCCGGTCGAGGAGCGCCGCTTCGAGCGGATCAAGGACCTGGTCGGCCCGCCGACGCTGAACGCGGTCTACCAGGTGGTCGCCGAGGACAACTTGTCGCGGCCGATCGCCGAATAGCGGCGGTCGACCCCGGGCCGCGGGTAGCGCGGGAGACCTGCGGCCCGGTCGCCGGTTGCCGGCCGTGGATGCGGAAGAACCGCCTGGGAGAACCAGCGAGGATGAACCACCATCAGGTCAATCAACCGTCAAGTCGGTTCATTCACAGAATGTTCTGACCGTCCATGATGTGAAGTCCGAAATATTTCCGCTGCTTCGAGGTCTTCCCACGGAGATCTCCGGCTGACAGGCTGGGGCCGCCCTTTCAGTACGGAGGAGGTTCCTTGTCCCGCATATCCACGTTGGCCGGAGCGGTCACCTGCGCGCTCGCCCTTGTCACCGGTACCGCCGTCGCCGCGTCGGCCGCGCCGTTCGACCAGGCGCCGGGTGCCGCGGCCGCCGAGGCGAAGGTCGACCCTGTCGACTGGAAGCCGTGCAACCCGGACCCGAGCAAGCCGGACCCCGGCATCTACGACTGCGCCGTCTATCCCGTGCCGCTGGACTACGACAATCCGTCGGGCGAGAAGGTCGGCATCGCCATGATGCGGCGGCGGGCGAGCGACCCGTCGAAGCGGATCGGCTCGCTGTTCCTCAACCCGGGCGGCCCGGGCGGCAGTGGCTACATGTGGGCGACCACCACCCGCTTCGGCGCCGAGGTGCAGTCCAAGTTCGACCTGGTCGGGTTCGACCCCCGGGGTGTGGCCCGGAGCAACCCGCTCAAGTGCTTCAAGACCCAGGAAGAGGCCGACGCGGTCAACAACCGCATGGTCGGCGTGCCGGTCACCAAGGCCGAGATCGCCGACACCCTGGACGCGGACCAGGACTACACCGACGCCTGCAGCAAGAACGCCGGCCCGCTGATCGAGCACATGTCGACCATCAACGTGGTGCGCGACCTCGACCGGATGCGTCGCGCCGTCGGCGACTCCCAGCTCACCTTCGCCGGATTCTCGTACGGCACCCTGATCGGTTCGACCTACGCGAACATGTACCCGAACAAGGTGCGCGCGATCATCATCGACGGCAACGTCGACCCCAACCTGCGCCTGCACAACGGCCTGGAGTACGACCGCCAGCGGGCGGGCGGCTTCGAGCTGGCCCTGGACGAGTTCCTGAAGCGCTGCCAGGCCGCCGGCGCCCCGCGCTGCGCGTTCGGCGACGGCGACACCCGCGCCAAGTTCGACGAGCTCCGCGACCACCTGCGGACCAGCCCGATCACGCTGTCGAACGGGTCCCAGGTGACCCTGAGCAGCTTCACCAGCGAGGTGGCCGGCGCCCTGTACTCGCAGGCCAAGCTGGCTCCGCTGGCGAAGTCGCTGCAGGCCACCTACCAGGTGATGCAGAAGCCGGCCGCGGCCGCCCTGCTGGCCCCGAAGGCGAACGTCCCGGACGACGAGGCCAACCAGCTCACGGTGAACCTCCCGCGCGCGCTGCGTGAGGCCCCGGCGGACTCCGAGTACACCGCCGACGACTCCTACATGGGCGTCAACTGCCAGGACAAGCCGTACCCGTCGAACGACCGGGTGTTCGCCAACGCCGCCCGGGTCTGGGAGCAGGAGTCCCCGACCTTCGGCCGCTACCAGGCCTTCGACGCCCCCGCGTGCGCGAGCTGGCCGGCCCCGGCCCGGGACGCCGAGCGCTTCAGCGGCCCGTGGAACAAGAAGACCTCCAACACCGTCATGGTGATCGGCAACCTCTACGACCCGGCCACCCAGTACAAGTTCGCCCAGCGGATGCAGCAGGAGCTGGGCAACGCGGTGCTGGTCAGCGTCGACTCGATCGAGCACTGCGCCGTCGGCCGCAGCAAGGCGCTGAACGCGCTGGTCACCCGCTACCTGGTGGACGGCACCGCGCCGCAGCCCGGTCAGCTGCTGAAGCCGGACGCCGAGATCTTCCCGGCGGTCTGAGGGATCTCCCCTCGAACGCCCGGCCGTTGAGGCCGGGGCTGTGGTGGTCGGCGGCTCCGCCGGCCACCACAGGCGTGTTCTCCGGCCGAGGCCCCGGATCGCGCGGACAATGCGACAGGGGATCGTCATCGAATCTCCTTCGGAACGGATTCTGTGGAGTCGTCGGGGACCATAGTCGACGCCACTGACAATCGACGTCCCGCACGCCCCTCGGGGACAGCATCGGCGGACCCTCGAAGGATTGCCGAAAATGACGTACTGTCACACTAATTCGTAAATGAATTCCCACAAGTGAATACCCGTGTTAGCGTCCGGCTCGCCAGGCTTCCTCGAACCAGAGAAAGTGGGGGAAGGCCATGCGACACGAATTCTCCGGCCAGTCGATCCTGCCCGGCGATCCGCGCTACCAGACGCTGAGTCAGGGCTTCAACCAGCGCTGGCGAAGCCGACCCGCCTGCATCCGGCTGGTGGGCGACGAGGCCGACGCGGTGGCCGAGTTGAACCGGGTGCTGGACCGCGGGCTGCGTCCGACCGTCCGCGGCGGCGGCCACTGCTACGAGGGCTTCGTCGACAACGACCGGGGCGTGATCCTCGATCTCAGCACGATGCGCGGCGTGGCGGCGTCGACCGACAAGTGCGACCGGCCCACGTACTGCGTCGAGGGCGGCGCCACCAACTGGGACGTCTGCACCACGCTGTTCCGGGAGCACGCCGTCACCCGGCCCGCCGGGGCCTGCTACTCGGTCGGCGCGGGCGGGCACATCCGCGACGGCGGGGGAGGGAACTTCGGGGTGGTGCTGCGCTACCACTTCGCGGCGGACGTGCCGCAGCCGCCGCCGCGGGTCTGGCTCAGCAGCATCGCCTGGCCGTGGGACGAACTGGTCAAGCGGCCGGGCGACTTCGAGACGCTGCCGACCAACTTCGGCGCCTTCCTGGCCGACCACAGCGGCCCGCGGGAACCGCTCTACGACGGGCTGTTCGCGATCCTCAAGCTCACCCACCGCTGCAACGGGAACGTCGTGCTGTTCAGTCAGTGGGATGGTGAGGACCCGGCGCTGTTGGACGAGTTCGCGGCGGCCGTCGGGCAGGGGATGGTGACCCGCTCGGCGGCCCAGACCCACAGCGTCGGCGGGCCCAGTGCCCCGAGGTCCGACGGCCGTCAGGCCCAGTACCCTGAGGTCCGACGGCCACCAGGTCCGGTATCTCGGGGCCCACCCCCGCCAGGCCCACCGCCGTTACGCCGTCTGCTCCGCCGACTCTTCCTCGACGATCCGCCCGTCGCGGAGCTCGATCACCCGGTCGGCGAGCCCCATCAGCGTCGGGTCGTGGGTGGCGACCAGGACCGTGACGCCCTCGCTGCGGACCACCGCGCGCAGCAGTTCCATGATCGAGCGGCCGGTCTCCGAGTCCAGCTGTCCGGTGGGCTCGTCGGCGATGATCAGGCCGGGGTCGTTGGCCAGTGCGCGGGCGATGGCGACGCGTTGCTGCTGGCCGCCGGAGAGTTCGCCGGGCCGCTGGTTGGCGTGGCCGGCCAGGCCGACCAGGGCCAGCAGGGTGTGTGCACGCTCCTCGCGCTCGGCCGGCGGGACCTTGCGCAGTCGCATCGGCACGCCGACGTTCTCGGCGGCGGTGAGCATCGGGATCAGTCCGAAGGACTGGAAGACGAATCCGATCCGCTCCCGCCGCAGGGCGAGTCGGCCGTCCTCGTCCAGCCCGCCGAGCTCGATGCCGTCCAGCGCGATGCTTCCGCCGGTCGGTGCGTCCAGGCCGCCGACCAGGTTCAGCAGGGTGGTCTTGCCGGAGCCGGACCGGCCCTTGAGTGCGGTGAGTTCACCGCGCTCGATCGAGAAGTTGATGCCGCGCAGGGCGTGGACGGTCCGCTCGCCGGTGCCGAAGCTGCGCCGGAGATCGGTCACGGCCACCATCGGGCCGGTGGTCGTCAGGGCGGTGTCGGCGGCCTGGTGCTGCGTCATACGGCGTCCCCCTGTGGGCGGTGGCTACCCGGACTGCCCGGGTCAACGGATGCGATGGTTTCGCGGGTTCACGATCCCGAGTGGAAATTCGAGAAAGAGAAGTTCCCTGGTCAAAGGAGTGTGGTGAGGCCGAAGCTGTGAAGTGTGCATGGCATTTTGGCGCCTTGCCCCCGGCAGGGATGCTACCAATGCAAGGAATTTGCTCATTACTTACTTGATTCGCGCAAGTCCCTTCCGTTCCTGGATCGAATCTGACAGCATCGTCCGCTATCCGGCGATCGATTGCCGGTGATCACTGCGCCGGTGTGCCCGCGGGGTGTCCATCTGTGGCCGTTTTGTGTCTGGATCGGACCGACGGGTGGGGCCAGGGTGCGACTGGGGACGCGACCGGGGGAGGAATTCGATGCTCGGCTTCGTCGTGCGCAGACTGCGCGGGCGACTGCCGCTGGCTGCTGCCGTCCTGTTGACGGTGCTGATCACCACGGCGGTCCTGACCGCCTTGGTGACCTTCAACAGCGGTGTCGGCCAGGCCGGCCTGCGGCAGGCGCTCCAAGGACCCGGTCATGCCCGGACCACGGTGGTGGTGACCGCCGAACACGGGCTGGACCAGCGGGCCAAGGACGAGGAGGCGCTCGCCGCCTACCGGCAGAAGCTCTTCGGCAGCCTGCCCGTGCGCACCGACAGCCTGCTGCGCAGTCGCTCCTACGGCCTGCCGGGCGCCGGGGCCACAGCGGGTGCGGCAGGTACGAGCGGTGATGCCGCTTCAGCCGGCCAGTCGGCGGCCAACGCCAAGGTCGACCTGACGGTCCTCGCCGACGTCGACCGCGGCCGGGCCCACCTGGTCGCCGGCGCCTGGCCGGGAGTCGCCGCCGGGCCGGTCCAGTCCACCGCCCCGCAGGTCGCCGTGCCGCAGAGCATGCTGACCCGGTTGGGCATCGGCGAACAGGCGCTGCCCGCCGACGTCCAGCTCACCGACCGGCTCGGCGGCAACCCGCTGACAGTCCGGGTCACCGGCGCCTACCGGGCCACCGACCCCGCCGACCCGTACTGGCGGATCGACCCGGTCGGCGGCCACGAGGTCGAGGTCGGCGGTTTCACCACCTTCGGCCCGATGATGGTCGACCAGAGCGTCTTCATCGCGGGCGGCCTGCCGCAGAGCAGCCGCGGCTGGCTGCTCGACGCGGACTTCGCGGGCGTCGACCAGGACACGGCCCAGGCCATCGGCGACCGCGCCAAGGGCCTGGGCGAGGATCTGCGGAAGGCCGCGTCACTCGCTGCCGTGACGGAACTTCCGGACGTCGTGAGCGAGTTGTCGGCCAGCCTGATGGTCGCCCGGTCCACCCTGCTGATCGGCGCCCTTCAACTCGCCGTCCTCGCGGCGGCAGCCCTGCTGCTGGTCGTCCGGCTGATCTCAGCCCGCCAGGAGCGGGAGAACGAGCTGCTCGCCGCCCGCGGCGCCTCCGGCATCCGGCTCGGCGGCCTCACCGCCCTGGAGCTGGTGCTGCTCGCCATCCCGGCGGCGGCGTTCGCGCCCCTGCTCACCCCCTTCCTGGTCCGCGTCCTGGCCGGTCTCGGGCGCTCCCACCAGGTGGTCCTGGACACCGCCGTCGGCTGGACGCTCTGGCCGGTGGCCGTGCTCTGCGCCCTCGCCTGCATCCTGCTGGCCACCGCCCCGAGCCTGCTGCGTGGTGCCGGTGCCGCCCTGCGCCTGCGCGGCGGCCGCCGCCAGGCCCTGGTCTCCGGCATCGCCCGCAACGGCGGCGACCTCGCCGTGCTGGCCCTGGCCGTGCTCGCCTACCAGCAGCTCGACCAGTACGGCGGGGGACTGTCCACCGACTCCTCCGGCCGGCTCGGTGTCGACCCGCTGCTGGTCGCCACCCCCACCCTGGCGCTGTGCGCGGGCACCCTGGTGGTGCTGCGGCTGCTGCCCCTGGTCGCCCGGCTGGGCGCCCGGGTCGCCGCCCGGGGCAGCGGCCTCGGCCCGGCCATGGTCGGCTGGCAGCTGGCCCGTCAGCCCGCCAGGGCCACCGGGCCCGTGCTGCTGCTGGTGATGGCCGTTGCCACCGGAGTGCTCGCGCTCGGCCAGCACGCCACCTGGACCGCCTCGCAGTACGACCAGGCGTCCTTCAACACGGCAGGCGGCCTGCGCATCTCCGCCTCGCACACCGCGCTGATGGGCCAGGGCGGTCACTTCGGCGCACTGCCCGGCGGCGACCGGCTGATCCCGGTGGACCGCGAGGACCAGGCTCTGCCGAACGGCAACGGGCAGGTGCTCGCGGTGGATTCCGCCGCCCTCGCCGACCGCGTCCCGTACCGCGACGACCTGCTCGGCGGGGTCGACCGGGCGAAGGTGTTCGGCACGCTCGCCCAGCCGGCGCCGACCGGCGCGAAGGCAGGCGTCACGCTGCCCGGCCACCCGCTGCGGATCGACGCCGACCTGGCCATCCGGCAGGTGTTCGACAACAACAGCCTGCACCCGCCGGTCCCGTCCCCGCCGGAGGTGACGCTGCTGCTGCGGGACCGCTTCGGTTACGTCCACAAGGCCCCGTTCGCCGACCTCCCGGTCAGCGGCGAGCAGCGCGCCTCGGCCCCGCTGAACACGCTGGTCGACGCCCCGGTGGGCTCCGTCGCCGCACCGCTGACCCTGGTCGGGGCGACCGTCTCGTTCAGCGACCGGGTCGTGGGTGAGGTGACCGTCGGTCGGCTGGCCGTCTCGGACAGCGCGGACGGGCCCGCGACCGACGTTCCGGTGCCGGCCGGCCTCTCCTGGAAGGGGGACGTGGTCGACGGGCCGGGACTCCCGGGCGGGGCCGCGCCGCCGGTCACCGTAGGGCCCGAACCGGCCGACGCCGGGCGGCTGTTCACCGTCGACTACGCCTCGGCGAAGGTCTCCCTGCGGGCCGTCCTCGGCATCGCGGGCGTGGAGGCGCCGAGCGTCGTGACCGGCGTCGCCACCCAGGACTACCTGAAGCTCGTCGGCGGCTCGGTCGGCGACGTCCTCCGGGTGCCGTTCGCTGGGGCCGTCGTCCAGGTCAAGATCACCGGGGTGGTCCAGGCCGTGCCGGCGACCGGTCGCAACGCACTGGTCGTCGACCTGGCCACCACCGCGCGGCTGCTGGCCGCCCAGGGTCGTACCCTGCCCAGTCACACCGAGTGGTGGCTGCCGGCCACCGGGCCGGGCGACCGCGCTCCGGCCGAGCTGGCCGCCGCCATGCGGGCCGCCCCCGGCTCCCAGGACGTCCAGCTCTACGACGAGGTCTCCGAGGGTCTGCTCAGTGACCCGGTGGGCGCCGCCCCGCAGAACGCGCTGATGGCCATCGCGCTCGTCACCGCCGTGCTCGCCGCGATCGGCTTCGTCGCCGCCGTGGCCGGCTCCGCCCACGAGCGCGCCCGGGACTCCGCGCTGCTGCTCGCCCTGGGCGCGCCGCGCAAGCAGGTGACCCGCACCGTCGCGGCCGAACAGGCGCTGCTGGTCGGACTCGGCGGGACCGTCGGGCTCGCCCTCGGCGCCCTGCTCGTCCACCTGATCGTCCCGTTCGTCGTCCTGACGCCCGCCGCCCGCCCACCGGTACCCGGGGCCCTGATCGACCTGCCCGTCGGCCAGGCCCTGCTGTTCGCGGCCGCGATCGCCGTCGCCCCGCTGCTGTCGGCCTTCCTCATCGGACGCCGCCGTCGAGACGTGGCCAACCGGCTGCGCCACGTGGAGGAGATGTGACCACCCAGGCCGGCACCCGTGTGCCCACCCCCGACGCCGCCCACCGCCCCGCGCGCTGGGTCAGCACCAGGCTGCGGGCGAACCCGCTGGCCGCGCTGCTCATGGCGGCCCTCGCGTTCGTCACCGTCTTCCTGGCGGCGGCCTTCCCCCGCATCGCGGACCGGGGCGCGGACGCGGCGCTCCAGGACTTCGTCAGCCAGAAGGGTCTCAACTCGACCAGCCTGCAGACCACCTCCAAGGTCCTCGACGACGACGAAGCGGTCAAGCTCGACCGGGTGCAGCAGAACCTGGACGGGACGGTCGGCCGAGACCTGACGCTGGCCCGGTCGGGTGAGGCCTACGGCGCCCGCGCCCTGGGCTACCGCGGCATGGGCAATCCGGAGTACCTCCGTTTCGCGGAGAAACAAACCGACCCGGCCCTCGGCCTGCTCTACCTGCACGATCTGGCCGCCAGGGCCACCCTCACCGACGGCACCTGGCCGACCCGCGGGGGCGTCGGCGGTCCGCTGCCGATCGTGATCAGCAAGAAGGGCGCCGAGACCATCCACATCAAGCTCGGTGACGTCATCGACAACGGCGTCGAGGGCTCGGGCGCCAAGCGGACCACCGTGGTGGTCGGCTTCTACCAACTCAACGACCCGCTGGATCCGTTCTGGGACAACCTCGGCTGCCCGGCCCGCGCCTGCCTGGACACCACCCCCGAGCACGAGCACTGGATGACCAGCGGATTCGTCGACGGCGGCAGCCTGCCCGCGATGGCCCGCTGGGGCTCGGGCGGCGAGAACTTCTGGCGACTGCCCGTCGACACCGCCTCGCTGCGCGCCGACCAGCTCGACCGCACCCGCAGCGTCATCAGCTCCTTCCTGACCGGGCACGACGCCACCGCCCTGGCCGGCTCGACCGGGCGCGCCGACCTGCACACCAGCTCGAACCTGCCCGACATCCTCACCCGGGCGGACGAGCGCTACCGGGCCTCGCTGCCGCTCAGCGCGATCGGTCCGGCCGGCGTAGCGGGCGTGGCCACCGTGGTGCTGTTCCTGGCCGCGGCCCTCACCACCGACCGGCGCACCGCCGAGATCCGGCTGCTCCGGGCCCGCGGCGGTTCCCTTGCCGGGGTGCTGCGACGGTTGATCGGCGAGGGTGCGGTCACCGTCCTGCCGGCCGCCGTACTCGGAACGGCCCTCGCCCTGGTGCTGCTGCCCGCCCCCCGGTGGGAGCGTTCGGTGCTGGCGGCCCTGGTCGCGACGCTGATCGCCCTGCTGGCCTTCCCGGCCCGTGCGGCCCTGCTGTGGGCGCGCGGGCCGGCGGCCGGTGGCCGACTGGTCGGCGAACTCGCCGTCCTGGCGGTCACCGTCGCGGCCGTGGCGGAGGTCCGGCGCCGGGGCGTCGGCACCGGCGCCGGGCTGGATCCGCTGCTGGTCGCCGCCCCGCTCCTGCTCGCCGTCACCGGCGGGTTGTTGCTGGCCCGGATCGAGCCGGTGGTGGTCGGCTGGCTGGCCGCCCTCGCCGGCCGGGGCCGTGGCCTGATCTGCTTCCTCGGCCTGGCCCGGGCCGCCCGCGACAGCTCGGGACGCCGCAAGCCCTCCGTGCTGCCGCTGCTCGCCCTGCTGATCGCCGTCACCGCGACCGGCTTCGGCGCCACCGTGCTCGACACCGTCGATCACGTGCGGACCCGCGCCGCGCGCATCGCGACGGGCGGGGACATCGGCGTCTCCCTCCCGGGCTACGCCAACCTGACCGAGTCGTTCACCAAGGCCGCCGGCGAGCTGCCGGGCGTCCGGGCCTCGACCGCGGTCTGGGTCGAGCCCAGGGCCCGCATCGTCGACGCCGACCGGAACTACACCGAGGCCTACCTGGTGATGGTGGTCGATCCGGCGGCGTACGCCGAGATCGCCCGGACCCTCGGAGCCGACGAGTTCGATCCGGCGAAGCTGGCCGGGACGTCCGGCGGCCGGGACACCCCGGTGCCCGCCCTGGTCAGCCGCGACCTGGCCAAGCGTCTCGCCGCAGGGTCGTCCCAGGTGCGCACGCCCAATGGCAATGACCTGCGCCTCACCGTCGCCGGGACGGTCGGCGCCACCCCCGCGCTGCCGGACCCGGGCAAGCCGTTCGTCGTCGTTCCCGCTGGCCCCGCCTGGGAGCGACTGCCGGACGCCAAGCGGGTGAACGAGTGGTTCGCCGTCGGCGATGTGGACCCTGAAGGGGTCAGGACGGTCCTGCGGGAGAACGGCGGGGCCCAGCCGGTCGGTCTGGCCAAGCTGATCGCGGACGACGCTGCGGCCGCCGGCAAGGACACCCACGGCCTGCCCGCGGGGTACACGGTGCACAGCAGCCGGGAACTGGCCGCCCAACTCGCCGACGACCCGCTGCAGCACGCCGCCGGACGGCTGTTCTGGTACGCGGCCGCCGCCGGCGCCGGGTTCGCCCTGCTCGCCGTCCTGCTGACGCTGTTCCGGGCCGCGCCCGACCGTACGGCGCTGCTCGCCCGGCTGCGCACCATGGGACTGCGGCCCCGCCAGGGGCTGGCGCTGATCGTCGCCGAGGCGCTGCCGCAGACCCTGGCGGCGACCGTCGGTGGTGGTCTGGTCGCGGTCGCGGCAGTCGCCCTGCTGGGCGGCGCCTTCGACATCTCGACGCTGGTCGGGGCCAGGGTCGGGGACGCCATCAGCCCCACACTGATGCCGGTGCTGCTGCCCACGGTGGGCCTGGGCGTGCTGGTCGGCTTCGGGGTGGTGCTGGAGACGCTGGTCGCCGGTCGGCGCCAGATCGCCACCGAACTGCGGGCGGGGGAGCAGTCATGACGCCGGGACCAGCGGCACGGGCCGTGACAGTGGAGACCACCGGAAGTCGGCAGACAGCCGGGACCAGCCAGACCGTCGAGACAGGAGACCAGCGGTGAACAGCAGCGCCCAGGAGCGGCCGGCCGTCGAGGCCCCCAGCCTGCAGGAGCTCCGGCAGCGGGCGCTCGCCGCCGCCTCGCCCACGGCGTACGGAGCGGGCGCGGCCATCGTCTGCGACCGGTTGGTGCGGATCTTCAGCGCCGAGGGGATCGAGGTCCAGGCGCTGCAGGGACTGGAACTGACCATCCAGCAGGGGGACCTGGTGGCCCTGGTCGGCGCTTCCGGCAGCGGCAAGTCCACCCTGCTCACCATCCTCGCCGGGCTGGACGTGCCGACGGCCGGCACCGCCACCGTGGCCGGCTGCGACCTGCTGGAGATGTCCACCAAGGAGCGGCTGCGCTACCGGCGCGAGGTGGTCGGCTTCATCTGGCAGCAGACCGCCCGCAACCTGCTGCCCTTCCTGACCGCCGCCGAGAACATCGCCCTGCCGATGCAGCTGCGCGGCCGCCGCTCCGGGGCCGGGGGATCGAAGCAACGGGCCGGCCGGGTGGCCGAGTTGATGGAGGCGCTGGAGATCGGGGACCTCGCCCACCGGCGCCCCAACGAGCTGTCCGGCGGCCAGCAGCAACGGGTCGCGATCGCGGTGGCGATGGCCAACAACCCGCCGGTGCTGCTCGCCGACGAGCCGACCGGTGAGCTGGACTCCGAGTCCGGCTCGGTGATCTTCGAGGCCTTCCGCACCGTCAACCGGGAACTCGGCGCCACCGTCGTCATCGTCACCCACGACCCGATGGTCGCGGGCGAGGTGCGCCGCACGGTCGCCATCCGGGACGGGCGGACCAGCAGCGAGGTGCTGCGTCGCACCGTGACGGACGAGCACGGCGAGGAGTCGATCAACGAACGCGAGTACGTGATGCTGGACCGTACCGGGCGGGTCCAGCTGCCGGTCAAGTTCCTGGAGGCGCTCGGGATGGAGCACCGGGTGGCGGTCGACCTCGCGGCCGATCACATCGAGGTCCGGCCGGACGACCTCGCCGGTCACTGACCCGGCCTCAGCAGTCTCCGCCCGTCCGATGGAAGAGGCCGCTGCTCTCGGCGTCCCTCCGGAGGTCGGGCGGCGCGGCCCCGGCGCCACGACCCCCTCGGGAGGTGGCGGTGCAGCGGGCGAAGACGAGCACGGCACTGGCCGCCACAGCGAGGATGCCCAGTGCGGTGAGGACGCGTAGCCAGGTCAAGGATGTGCCTCCTGGAGACGGTGCGAGGGAACGCCGCCGGGGACGTATCGGCAGTTCGGCCCGCACGGTCGAGTGCCCATGGTCGGTTCTTCCCGCCGACCACCGCGCGAGAGGTCGCCCGCGCGGGCGCTCGAAGCGTTGGCCGGGCGCGTCACACCCCCTCGCGCGCCCCTGTGGCGCTGACCGGCCGTCCGGACTGTCCGGACTGTCCGGGCGGTCCGGGCCGTCCGGGCCGTCCGGGCCCTTCGGGCCGTCCGATCCGTTCGGCCGCCAGGGCGCGGAGCGTGGGCAGGTCCGGCTTGCCCAGGCCGTTCAGCGGGATCGCCGGAAGGAGCAGGACGGCGTCCGGAGCGCACCGGGGGTCCCCGCGCTCGGCCACCCAGCGGCGCAGTTGCTCCGCCGTCACCCGCGCGCCCGGGGCGAGGGCCACCGCGGCGTGCACCCGCCCCAGGCGGTCCGGGTCGGCGGTCGTGAACATCACCGCCTCGCGGACGTCCGGATGCATCCGCAGGGTTTCCTCGACCTCCAGGGGGAACACATTGTGCCCCTCGATGATCGCCACCGGGTCCCGCCGCCCGGCCACCGTCAGATAGCCGGCTGCGTCCAGACTGCCCAGGTCACCGGTGTGCAGCCAGCCGTCCCGCAGCACCCGCTCGGTCAGCTCCGGGTCGCGCCAGTAGCCGGCCATCGCGGTCGGGGTGCGCACGCAGATCTCTCCGGTGCGGCCCGGCGGCAACGGCGCGCCCTCCTCGTCCAGGACCCGCACCTCGGTGTCCTGGTACGGACGCCCGGCGGTGGTCAGCAGCCGCGGCGCGAGGTGTTCGTCCGGGCTCAGCCGGGAGACCGGACCGCACTCTGTCAGGCTGTAGGTCTGGTGCAGCACCCGGCCCAGCCGCCGGGTCGCCTCCGCCAGCCGCCGCGGCGAGGGCGGGCAGCCGGTGTAGCCGACCCGGCGCAGACTGCCGGTGTCGGTCGCGGCCAGCAGCGGGTGGTCCAGCAGCGCGTGGAGCAGGTGCGGCGACACGTGTACCCGGGACACCCGGTACCGCTCGATCGCCGCCAACACCTCGGCGGCGTCGAAGCCCTCCTGCAGCACCACCGTGCCGCCCGCCGCCAGCGCGAAGTCCGCCGTCGTACCGCCGTCGTGGCAGAGCGGAGTGCAGAGCAGGAAGGACGCCCCGGACGGCAGCGCGGGCCGTGGTGGGCGCGCGAAGCGCTGCAGCACGCCCTTCGGCCGCCCCGTGGTGCCGCTGGTGAACCGCACGGCCATCACGTCCTCGGGCCGGTAGCGGGGCTCCAGCGGCGCGGGCGAGCAGGCCGCGGCGAGTTCCGGCAGGTCCACGCCGAGCGCCGTCGGGCCGAGGGCGAACACCCCGGCGGACGGAAGCGCCCGCGCGATCGCGCCGGCCGCGGTGGAGCAGGTCGACGGGTCGAACACCAGGGCCGTCGTCTCGACGAACTCCGCCAGGGCCACGAGCTCGGAGACCGGGCTGTCCGGGTACGGCATCGCCACCCGGCACCCGATCAGGTTCGCGGCCAGCCGCACCAACAGCGCCTCCGGCCGGTTCCCGGCCAGTACCGTCACCCCGTCCCCGCGCCCCAGCCCCGCGCGCTCCAGCGTGCGGGCCGTCCGGAACACCGCCTCCAGGCAGTCCTGCCCGGTCAGCGTCTCGCCCCCGCACCGCAGCGCCACCTGCCCCGGCTCCCGCGCCAGCCCGTCCAGTACCAGTCCGGTGTACGTCGGACCTGCCTCTGTCATGCCCACTCTCCCGTCTGACGGTGCGTCAGCCTAGTGGGTACCGGCACCGCGAGTGCGCTACGGTCCTTCGTGGTCACATCGGTAACGGAGCGGCAGCGGAGGCGAGGGCCCGTGGGCGAAGGGTCGATAGCGGAACTCGAACAGCGCGCCGCCCGGGCGGAGACCGGCAGCCACGAGCTGGAACGGATCCGGCAGATCGCCCAACTCCACGTCTACCAGGACGACGAACCCGACCCCGCCCGCCTGCGCTGGGCCCACCTGTCACTGGCCGCCAACCGCCGGACGCGCGGCGACGGCCCCTGGGGCGAGGCCGGCCGGCGCCAACAGGAGTTCATGCTGCGCACCTGGGTGATCACCCGTCTCGGCCCCGGCGACGAACCCGAGTGGCACCCGGAAGCGCTCGCCGCCGACACCCTCGCGGCCCTCGCCCTCCACCCCTCCGAGGCGGCCGCCCTCGCCGAGGGCCGGCGCGATCTCCCGGTCGAGCGCATCGGCGAACTGCGCCGCCACAAGAACTTGACCACCCACCTCGCCACCTTGCTGCCCCTCCTCCCGGCCGGCCCGACCAAGACCCGCCTGCTCGCCTGGAACGAGATCCGCGCGCAACTGCCCTGAGGTCCACCCGTGTCGCAGACTTCAGCGCCGGCCGCGCGTCAGTCGTCCAGGAGCCATGAGCCGACGTGCCGGGCTCGTCGGGCTCGGTGACGGCAGGTGTCGAGACTCGCGTCAGCGGCGCCCTCGCGGTCGCCGGCTCCGTGAGACGCGGCTGCGACCACGACGTCGAGTCCGTCGTTCAGGCCGATGCCGGTCGACGTGTCATCGAACTCTGAGCCGGCCACGGCGGCAGGGGCCGCCGTGGCCTTGGTGTCGCCACCGGGCCGTGCTCTTCCTGCCTCCCGGCTATCCCGCCAGCGCTGCGAGTTCACCCAGGACTCGGGCCGCTGCTGCCGGGTCGACCAGCCACTTCAGGTGACTGCCCTCAAGGGTGCGGACGTCGTACGGGTTGTCCGGCGTCAGCGCGTTGCCCTCGCGGATCAGCCGGTCCTGTATGGCGAGCGGCAGGCTCGTGTCGCCGGCCAAGCGGACGTAGGTCTTCGGGATGCGGCCCCAGGTCTCGGCCTGTGCCCGGTCGGCGGAGGTGCCGAAGTCCAGGTTCTCGTCGGGCTGGAAGGTGTTCAGGAAGGTCAGGAACTCCTCGTCGGTGCCATCAGCGAGGAAGGCCGCCTTGAAGGCCGCGAGGGCGTCCGGATTCGCGGTGCGGAAGTTGACGCGGAGCAGACCGAGTTCGGCCGGGTTGCCGGCCAGCGCCAGGCCCAGGGAAGCGGCGTCAACCGTGGCCATCTCCGGCTCGGCGTAGTAGTCGTTGACGTCGAGATCGACAGGGCACCAAGCCGAGACGTAAACGATGCGGTCGATCAGGTCGGGCCGTGCGTTGGCTGCCGCGGTGGCCGTGACGCCGCCGCGGCTGTGGGAGACGAGGATCACCGGCCCGTTCTGCTTGGCCCTTTCGAGGATCCCGATCAGGTGCGCGGCATTGTCGGCGAGCGTGACGCCCTTGATCGAGCCGGGTGCCGTGGCGAGCCCTTCGAGATCCTGTGGCGCCTGGTAGGCACGCGTGTAGGTCGCCTCGAAACCATGGCCGGGCAGGTCGACGGCGACCGAACGGTGTCCGAGGAGGCCGAGTTCGGCCTGGAGTGGTGCGAATGAGAAGGAGTTCGAAAAGGCTCCGTGAACCAGTACGAACGTCGGTTGCATCTGTCTACTCACTTTCTGGCGTCCTGCGGCATCGGCGGCACGCGCGTCGCTGGTCCCGGCCCGCAGTCACCTGCTCGGACCGGACGTCCCAGCAGGACCGGAGCGGGCGTCGTCGAACCCGGACGCTGCCTTCGAAGGAGCCACGATCAAACGCCCCAACAGCCGAATCCGCGTACCCACCCGCAAGTTCCCCACCGTCACCCCCGACGCATGGGCACCCCATGCGACTCAAACTTCGATGGCGCAAACCTAACGATCATCGAGGTTCGGTGGCAATGATCAAGGTTCGATGGCGCAGGACACTTGCGCGGACGTTCGCGAAGAGCGGGCCTCGGTCTCGTGGGACGGTGCGTCCCCGCCCTCGGTCGCGAGGGCGTCACCCCGTGGCTACCGGTGCGGGGCCCCGTGCCGGATCGCGGTGGCGGCCGGCCGGTTCGCGCTGCCGGCCCTGGAAGGTGCGGCGGTACGCGGCTGGTGAGACGCCGATCGTGGCGGCCAGGTGCTGGCGCAGCGAGGAGGCGCTGCCGAACCCTGCGTGCTCGGCGACCCGGTCCACCGGCAGGTCGCTGGACTCCAGCAGCCCGCGGGCGAGTTCGAGCCGCTGGGTGGTGAGCCACTGGCCTGGGGTCTGGCCGGTCTCGGCGAGGAAACGGCGGCTGAAGGTGCGCACGCTCATGCCCGCCTGGGTGGCCAACTCGGCGAGCTGGATGGGCCGGTGGAGCTGCCCAAGGGCCCACTCGCGCGCGCCGGCGGTGTCGCTGCCGGTGGCAGCGGGGACGGGCCGGGCGATGTACTGCGCCTGGCCGCCGTCACGCCACGGCGGGACGACGCACAGGCGGGCGACCCGGTTGGCGATCTCGCTGCCGTGGTCGCGGCGGATCAGGTGCAGGCACAGGTCCATTCCGGCGGCGGCGCCGGCCGAGGTGAGGACGTCGTCGTCGTCCACGTACAGCACGTCGGGGTCGAGCGGGGTCCGCGGGTACAGCTCGCGGAAGCGCTCGGCGTGGAACCAGTGCGTGGTGGCGGGCCGGCCGTCGAGCAGTCCGGCGGCGGCGAGGACGAAGGAGGCCGTGCAGATCGACACCACGCGGGTGCCGGGCCGGAGCCGGGCCAGAGCGGCGGCGACCGGCTCGGGGAGCGGGTCGCTGCCGCCGACCGGGTCGTCGATGGCCGGCACGATCAGGGTGTCCGCGGTGGCGATCACGCTCGCGTCGTGCTCGACGGTGATCGAGAAGTCCTCGCTGGTGTGCACCGGCCGGCCGTCCGGGGTGCAGGTGACCACTTCGTAGAGCCGATTGCGGTCCCGGTCGCGGGCGAGGCCGAAGGCCTTCGCGGGGATGCCGAGTTCGAAGGGGATGACGCCGGGGAGGGCGAGGACGACGACGCGGTGCACGGCCTGCTGCATGGCCGGATTCTCTCACTCATTG
Organism: Kitasatospora sp. NPDC048296; assembly: GCF_043201815.1. Classification (NCBI taxonomy): domain Bacteria; kingdom Bacillati; phylum Actinomycetota; class Actinomycetes; order Kitasatosporales; family Streptomycetaceae; genus Kitasatospora; species Kitasatospora sp. NPDC048296. The sequence continues at coordinate 91,891 of NZ_JBICZB010000012.1, read as the reverse complement.
GCGATCTGGCCACTCGTTTCGATTGATCGGCGGCGGCAGGCTGTGGATCAGCCGCGAACGAGACGGGGAGTGATTCCGAATGGCACAGAACACGACGCAGAACACGGCGCAGAAGATGACGGCCGTGGCCTTCGAGGAGCCGGGCGGGCCGGAGGTCCTGAAGGTCGTGGAGCGGGAGCGGCCGGTACCCGGTCCGACGGAGATCCTGGTCCGGGTGCACGCGGCCGGCGTCAACCCGGTGGACTGGAAGACCCGGTCGGTCGGTGCCCTGTTCGTCCCCGGTGACGGCGTCGTGGGGTGGGACGTCTCGGGTGTGGTGGAGGCCGTCGGCCTCGGCGTGACGATCTTCCGGCCGGGTGACGAGGTGTACGGCATGCCGGGCTTCCCGCGGATGGTCGGCGGCTACGCGCAGTACGTGGCCGCCCCGGCACGCCACTTCGCCCCCAAGCCGGCCGGGCTCGACCATGTGCGGGCGGCCGCCCTGCCACTGGCCGCGCTGACGGCCTGGCAGGCCCTGGTGGACACGGCGGCCCTGCGCGAGGGGCAGCGGGTCCTGGTGCACGCCGCGGCGGGTGGCGTGGGGCACCTGGCGGTGCAGATCGCCAAGGCGTACGGCGCGTACGTCATCGGCACGGCCAGCGCGGGCAAGCACGAGTTCGTGCGGGGGCTGGGTGCGGACGAGGTGATCGACTACACGGCGGTCGACTTCGCCTCGGTGGTCTCCGACGTGGATGTGGTGATCGACCCGATCGCCGGGGACTACCAGGAGCGCTCGCTGTCGGTGCTGCGGGACGGCGGCACGTTGATCACCCTCCCGGCCCGCGAGACCGGCGAGCTCGCCTCGGCCGCGGCCGCGCGCTCGATCCGCTCGGGCTTCATGCTGGTCGAGCCCGACCGGCGTGCGCTGCTGGCCGTCACGGAGCTGGTCGAGACCGGCAGGCTGAAGGTCCACGTCGACGCCGTCTTCCCGCTGGCGGACGCCGCCAAGGCCCACGAACTCGGCGAATCCGGGCGGGTCACGGGGAAGTTGGTGCTCACCGTCGACTGAGTCGATCGAGGCCCGGGTCGCCGGAGGCGAGCCGCAGCGGCCGGGGAACGAGCACGGGTGTCTTGAGCACGGCTACCCCTTCGGGAGCAAGGCGACCCCCGTGTGGCACCGCGGCCCGAGCCCGCGCGGTCCTCCGGATGGGCGAAAGTCTCCGGCGTACGAGTGAGCCCGGCATTCGTGGGTGCGGTGGTCGATCGGCTCCGCGCTACGTTGTGCGGCGGTGCCGATCGCCGTGCGGCCTCGTCTCAGCGCAGGTGCGGCAAATGGCTTTCCCGTCCTTCGCCTGACCGGCCATCAGCGACTGGTGGCCGTCGTCCGGCATCGCCGCCGCCCGAAAGGAGATGACCTCGATGGTCTCTGCTCCGCCCAGTGGAGAAGTGCGTGATCCGCAGGTGACTCCACGGCAGGCGCCCTGGGTCCTGATGTACCACTCGGTGGATGCATACGAGCAGGATCCGAACCTGCTGACGGTCATGCCCGAGCGGTTCGCCCGGCAGATGAGCTGGCTGGCCGGGCGCGGGCTGCGCGGTGTCGGCATCGCGGAGCTCCTGCACGCCCACGCCCGGGGGGAGGCCGCCTCCTTGGTGGGGCTCACCTTCGACGACGGCTACGCCGACTTCGCCCGGAACGTCATGCCTGTCCTCGCCCGACATGGCTTCAGCGCCACGGTCTACGTGGTGGCCGGACGGATCGGCGGACACAACGAGTGGGACGCCGGTGCGCCGCGCAAGGAACTGCTCACTGTCGAGCAGGTCGGAGAACTCGCCGATGCGGGAGTGGAGATCGGCTCGCACGGGCTCACGCACGTGCGGATGCCGGGGCTGGGCGCCGCCGCCCTGCTTGCGGAGACCGTCTCCAGCCGCGAGATCCTCGAAGGGATCACCGGTCGGCCCGTGGACGGTTTCTGCTACCCGTACGGTGCCCTCGACCGAGCAACGGTCTCGGCCGTACGGCGCGCGGGCTACCGGTACGCGGTCGGCATCGACCATTCCGAGCTGACCGGACGCTGGGCCGTGCCTCGCTGCTACGTCGGGGATCACGACGGTTCCTGGCGGCTACGGGCGAAGCACGGCCGTCACCTGGTGCGTGGGCTTCGCACGGCGGTGGCCGCCCGCTTCAGCGAGGCCGATAGGTCCGGTGCCACCGGTGTGCTCGGCCCGCAGGGCACACGTAGCCCGAGCGCAGGGGCGGCCGGGTCCCTGGATGCTCCGACCGATGGGACATCCGCGTGACACGGCCGACCTCGCCGCCTGCTCAGCCCTGCCGAGTGCGCACGGCCCTGACACTGCCGACTCCGGCCGCCGGGTCGGAATGGTCGGTGTCGGAGCATCGGCACGACGGCGACCTGTCCGCCCTGGCCGCAGAGTGGGACGACCTGGTGGACCGCTGCTCCACGGCGACCCCGTTCCAGTGCCATGCCTGGCTGGATTCCTGGTGGCAGTCCTACGGCCGGCCCGGCCGGCTGCGTCTGGTGCTGGTGCGCAGGAACGGTCAGCTGGTCGGTGCCGCTCCGCTGATGCTCCGGCTGTTCCCGCTGCCCAGGCTCGTGCCGGTGGGCGCCGGGCTCAGCGACTTCGGTGACGTCCTCCTGGACGACAGCCATGCGGAGGAGGTCGCCGCGCTCCTCGTCCGTGCTCTGCCGCTCCACCGGCCGTGGTCCCTGCTCGATCTTCGCGAGGTCCGCCCCTCGGGGGCCGTCCACCGACTATTGGCCCATTGGCCCGGTGCCTTACGCAGAGTGCCCGACTCACTCTGTCAGCACCTGCCAGGCGTCCCGGTGGAGGAGATCCTGGCCCGGCTGCCCGCTCCTTCGGCGAAGCGGGCCCGGACCAAACTTCGTCGGCTCACCGCCGCGGGAGTCACGGTACGTCCGACCCCGCCGGACGAGGTGCCGGGCGCCGTCGCCGACCTGCTGCGCCTGCACGAACTTCAGTGGCTCGGCCGCGGGGTGACCCCTGAGCATCTGCGCGAGCGGTTCGCCGCTCACCTGACCCGCGCGGCCACGGCCATGACCGCGACAGGCCGCGCCGCGCTGCACCGGTACTGGCTGGACGGTGAGCTGATCGCCTGTCACCTCACCGTCCTCGGGTCGGACTTCACCGGTCTCTACCTGCACGGCGTGCACCCGAAGGCACGTGAGCGGCTGGACATCTCAGGCATGTTGCTGTCCGAGTGCCTCGCGCATGCCGTGCGCACCGGCCGGGGTGAGGTCAACCTGCTGCGCGGAAGGGAGCCGTACAAGCAGCGATGGCGGCCTGAACAGGCTCACAACGACCGCCTGCTCATCGGCGGCAGGGTCTCCGTCGTCGTGTACGGCAGCGCGGTCCGCCTGCGTGCCGCCGCGGTGCGTCATGCGCGTTCCCGCCTGCCCCGGCTGGTGCGGGTCAGAATGCGGCTGCGCGCGCTCCTCGCACCGCGCTGATGTCCGGGGGATCACGCGAGGTGCCCAGGACTGCCGCGCCGCCGCCCGAGCGGACTCCGGCGCAGGACGAACCCGCGTGGCAGGGTCGGCCCCTGGTCCGGGCCTTCGGAGTGACCGCGGTTCTCAGCCTGGTCGCCTCGCTGCTCGGACTCGGTCGTGACCTGCTCCTGGCCCGCTACTTCGGCGCGAGCGAGGACACCGACGCGTTTCTCGTGGCCTGGACCGTGCCGGAGACCGCCGCGCCGCTGTTGATCGACAGCGCGATGCCACTGCTGATGATGCCGGCCTTCAGCACGGCGATCGCCTCGCGGTCCTCCGCGACCACCGCGGACCCGGTCCGGGACGGGGCCGCAGAGGCCGCCGACCCGGTCCGGGTACTCGTCGCCGCCACCCTGCCGAAGCTGTGCCTGCTGCTCGCCGCCGTGTCCGCCGCCACCGTGTTCGGTGCGCCCTCTCTTGTCGCCCTGCTCGCGCCCGGCCTGCCCGACCCGCCCCTCGCCGTTACCTGCACCCGGCTGACCTCACTGACCGTCCTGGCCTTCGGCATCAGCGGCTACCTCGCGTCAGGGCTGCGCGCTCACCAGCATTTCACCGCGCCCGCCACCGTCTACCTCGCCTACAACCTCGGCATCGTGGGCCTGACGGCGCTGGGACACGACGGCCTGGGAGTCCGGGCGACAGCCCTGGGCACCGCCGTCGGCGGGCTCCTGATGGTCGCCGCCGTCCTTCCCGCCTTCAGCAGACACTGCTGCCGGCTCACGCTGAGCCTCGGGCGGCTGCGGAGCGCCGTCCGCCGACCCGGTCCGGCGGCGGCCCCGGGTCTTCAGGTGATGCTGCCGGTGGTGGTGTTCGCGCTGTCCCGCCAGTGCCAGGTCTACATCGAGCGAGCCCTGGCGTCACCGTTGAACCCGGGCACCATCTCGCATCTGAACTATGCGGAGAAGGTCGCCCAGATGCCGATGGCGATGGCGGTGATGATCAGCACGGTCAGCCTTCCCGTGGTGGCGCTGGCCATGGCGAAGGGCGACGTCGAGCACGCGCGGGACCGTACCGAGAAGGACCTCCAGATGGTCGCGGGGATCGCACTCACCGCGACCGCCTTCCTGGCGGTCTGTGCCCCGCAGCTCGTCACGCTGCTGTTTCAGCGCGGTGCCTTCACGGCCACCGACTCCGCTGCCTGCGCAGCCGTGATGCGGATCTACAGTCTCGGACTGCTCGGCCAGGCCCTGGTGGGGGCCGTGGCCCGGCCGTTCTTCGCAGCTCGGCCCGTGGCCCGCTGTCCATCCGGCGGCCGGTCGAGGCTCGCCGGTGCGGACCGAGCCGGGTGGTTCCCCGCGCTGGCCATGGGCACGGGACTCGCCGTCACCGTGGCCATCGGGATCCTCACCGCACCCGAATTCGGCGCATCGGGCCTGGCCGCGGGCAATGCCGCTGGAATCACCCTGACGGCAGCTCTACTTCTTGGCCGTCTCCGCAGCCGGGGCATTCCGGTAAGGCTACCCGCTCTCCTCTCGGTGCTCGGGCGCCTCACCGCCGCCGCCGTCTGTGCTGCCGGTGCGGCCGCCTTGGCGGTGGCCACTGCGGGTTCCGACCCTCTGGTCGCCGTTCTGATCGGCGGTGCGGTGACGGCCCTGGCCTTCGGTGGATCGGCCTGGCTGCTGGGCGTCCCGGTGTTGCGGCATGCGTTGCTGTCCCGGGTCGGGAATTCGGCCAGGGAAGACCGCGGACTCCGGTGATGTGCGGCGAGCGAGGCCCAAAGATCGGAACCGAGACCAGGAGACGACGACGGCCTGGACCGCTGAGCGGTCCAGGCCATCGTTCGACCTGACGGGCGAAGGCGGAGGACGCGGGATTCGAACTCGTGCGGGGTTGCTCCCGGCGCCGGGCGTGGATGCGGCGGTGGCTCGCGCGGGAGGCCGGGCGGCAGGGACGTGAGCTGCACCTGGTGTTGTTGGACGTCGGCGCGGACACCGCGCTCGACGGGCAGCGGGCGCGTGGGCGGCATGCCTCGGCCCGGGTGTTCGCCCGGCACCGTCGGGGTTTGGGGCGGCTGTTGGCGGCGTTCGCGGTGGGCGGGCCGATGCCGACGCCGGAGGCGGTGTCGGTGCTGCTGCTCGATGGGGTCTCCCGTTCGCGGGCGGAGGCGGTTCGGTTCGTAGCGGGCTTGAGTGACGGGTTTGAGCAGCGGGCTTGAATCGCGGTGGCGGATGGGGAGGATGGACGGATGGTGACGATCGATACCTCCCGTCTCGTCCTGCGTCGCTGGCGAGAGAGCGATGTGCCGGCGATGGCCGCGGTGAACGCGGACCCCGAGGTGATGCGGTGGATCCGTGACGGGCGGGTCCTCAGCCCGGAGGAGACCCGCCTGTGGGTCGAGCGGATCGAGAGGAACTGGGAGGCCGAGGGCTTCGGCCTGTTCGCGGTGGAGTGGCGGGCGAGCGGTGAACTCGTCGGGTTCACGGGCCTGGCCGTTCCGACCTTCCTGCCCGAGGTGCTGCCCGCCGTCGAGATCGGCTGGCGGCTCGGCCGACCGTTCTGGGGTCGGGGCATCGCCACCGAGGCGGCGACGGCGGCGCTGCGGTTCGGGTTCGAAGGGCGCGGCCTGGAGCGGATCATCAGCATCGCCCAGGTCGGCAACTCCGCCTCCGAGCGCGTCATGGCCAAACTCGGCCTGCCGCCCGGACGTGAGACGACCGCCCCGGGTAACGGCCGCGTCGTGCGGGTCCACGAACTGACCCGGGCGGAATACCTGTCCCGCCGTCAGGGGTGAGCGGGAAAACCGTTCGCCGCGGAGTCCGAGGAGGACTGAGGAGAAGGGCCGAGGGCGAGGGCCGAGGGCGGGTGACGGGCGGGTGTGACCTGGGGAAGTGATCCGGGTAACACACCGTAATCGCCCCCGCCGTCGCGAGCGCACTGCGAGACTGGGGCGAGCAGAGTACGTCACGGAGAGAGAGGCCACACCCCGCATGCCCAGCAGCGCCGCCGTCGACAACCCGTGGTTCCGCCGGTTCAACCCGTCCGACTCCGCACCGGCCCGGGTCGTGATCTTCCCGCACGCCGGTGGCTCGGCCAGCTACTACCTGGACCACGCCAACGCGCTCGCGCCGTACGTGGACGTGCTCGCGGTCCAGTACCCGGGGCGGCAGAACCGCTTCACGGAACCGCCGATCGACTCGGTGCCGGAGCTCGCCGAGCAGGCCTACCGGGAGCTGCGGGAGTGGGCGGACCGGCCGCTCGTCTTCTTCGGGCACAGCATGGGCGCGGCCGTCGCCTTCGAGGTGACCCGGCGCTTCGCCCGGGACGGTCTGGCGGGGCCCGAGCGGCTGTTCGTGTCGGCGGGCCGCGCGCCCTCGCTGCCCCGGGACAGCAGGATCCACCAGCTGTCGGACGACGGCATGCTCAAGGAGATCGTCGGGCTCGGCGGGACGGATGAACAGATCCTCACCATCCCGGCGCTGCGCGAGCTGATCCTCCCGGCGCTGCGGGCCGACTACACCGCCATCGAGACCTACTGCGCGCCCCTGGACGCCGTCGTCACCCAGCCGATCGTCGGCCTGGTGGGGGAGATTGACGGCAATGCGACGGTCGAGCAGGTCGCCCAGTGGGAGCGGCACACCACCGGCGGCTTCGACCTGCGAGTCCTTCCGGGCGGGCACTTCTACGTGGCGGACCAGGTCGACGCCGTGGTGCGGCTGATCACTGCACAGCTGGACGGTCGGAACCGCCCTTAGCGCCGAGGTCGGAACCGCCGTCAGAACCCTGTCGGCGGCCTGACCGCTGGGCTAGGGTTCCTGCTGACGCCACGTCAGCAGACCACCGGGAGGCCGCCATGCGCCGGATCGCCGTCGTCGGAGCGGGCCAGGCCGGCCTGCAGCTCGCGCTCGGGCTGGTTGCCGACGGGTACGGGGTGACGCTGGTGGCCGAGCGCACCCCGGAGCAGGTGCGTGGCGGTCGGGTGCTGTCCACCCAGGCGATGTTCGGCCCGGCGCTGCGGATCGAAGCGGCGGCCGGGCTGGACCTGTGGGCGGACGAGGCGCCGGCGGTCTCGTCGGTGGACGCGGTGCTCGCGGCGCCGCCGGCCACCCGGGCGCTGGAGTTCACCATGACGCTGGACGAGCCGGGCCAGTCGGTGGACCAGCGGATCAAGCTGGCCCGCTGGCTGGAACTGCTCGCGGAGCGCGGCGGCCGGGTCGAGTACCGCTCGCTGGACCGGGCCGGGCTGCACGAACTGGCCCGGGGACACGAGCTGACCGTGGTCGCGGCCGGTCGCGGCGAACTGGCCGGGATCTTCGAGCGCCACGCCGCCCGCTCGCCCTTCGACCGGCCGCAGCGCGCGCTGTCCTGCCTGTACGCGCACGGCGTCGGCGCGCCCGGCCCGGCCGCCGGGCCCAGAGCGCGGATGCACGCCCTGCCCGGCCTCGGCGAGCTGTACCTGCAGCCGGCGCTGACGCTCTCCGGCCCCTGCGACATCCTGCTGTGGGAGGCGCTGCCCGGCGGGCCGCTGGACGCGTTCGGCGACGGCCCGGCGCCCGACGTCCAACTGGCCCGGATCCGCGAGCTGTTGGCCGAGTACCTGCCCTGGGAGGCGGAGCTCTGGCGCGCGGCCGAGCCGACCGACGCCGGGGCCGGGCTGTGGGGCGCGGTGACCCCGACGGTGCGCCGCCCGGTGGCGGAGCTGGGTTCGGGCGTCGACGCCGTTCACGTCCTCGGCCTCGGCGACGCCGTGGTGGTCAACGACCCGATCACCGGGCAGGGCGCCAACAGCGCCGCCCGCGCGGCGGAGGCGTACCGGCGGGCCATCGTCGAGCACGGGGCGGCCCCGTTCACGGTGGACTGGATGTGCCGCACCGCCGAGCGGTTCTGGCAGCAACACGCCCGCCACACCGTGGAGTTCACGGCGTTGATGCTCACTGTGCCGGACCATCTGCAGGGCGTTTTCGCGGCCGCCGCCGAGCACGAGCAGGTCGCCCGCCGGCTCGCCAACACCTACGCCGAGCCGAGCGACCACGCCGCCTGGCTGGCCACGCCGGGGCTGACCGCCGCGTACCTCTCCTCGGTCGGAGACCAGCCGCACCCGTCCGTCGGGGAATAGCCGCGGCCGGCGGTCGGAAGGCGGCCGCACCCGGCGGTCGGGGACCGGCCGCACTTGCCCCCGGACCGCCCCCGGGACGACGCTGGAGGGAAGACGGCACAACGGGTGCGGGAGGCGTCGCTCGTGGACGGTCACGAGCCCGCGGGCCGGTCCGGCAGCGGCCACCGGAGCGTGCCGCACACGGCGGACCTGCGGGTGGAGGCATGGGCGCCGACGGCCGAGGGCTGCATCGGCGAGCTGGTGCACGCCGTCGTCGGCACCTTCGCCGACCTGTCCGGTGCGCGGATCGTCGGCGAGCGCGGCTGCACCGTGCTCGCGGCGAGCGACCCGGACCTGCTCGCGGGCGTCCTGGAGGAGGTCATCTACCGGATGGACGCCGACGGCGAACTGCCGGTCGCGCTCGCCTTCGGGCCGGTCAAGGGCCTGGACGGCGCCCGGAGCGTCGAGGTCCGGTTCCGGATGGCCGACGTCGCCACCGCCGTGCTGGTCGGCGCGGTACCGAAGGCCGTCTCGTTGCACGGCCTGGAGCTGAGCGCCGGGCCGGGCGGCTGGACCTGCGCCGCCACGGTGGACGTCTAGCCGCGGTGGACGGATGGCACATGCTGCGGGAGCGGGGTGAGCGAGGTGGAGATCGCACTGGCCGAGGCGGGCCGCTGCCGCTGGCGGATCGATCCGCGACCGCCGATGCGCGTGCCGGGCGTGGTGTTCGCGACCGACGCGCTGCTGCCGCAGGCCGCCGGGGACAAGGCGCTGGAGCAGGTCGCCAACGTGGCGACGCTGCCCGGGATCGTCCGCGCCTCCTACGCGATGCCCGATGTGCACTGGGGCTACGGCTTCCCGATCGGCGGGGTCGCCGCCACCGACGTCGACCAGGGCGGGGTGGTCTCGCCCGGCGGGGTCGGCTTCGACATCTCCTGCGGGGTCCGGTTGCTCGCCGCCGGGGTCACCCGGGAGGAGCTCGACGTCGAGCGGATCCGCCGTCTGATGGACCTGCTGGACCACAGCGTCCCGCGCGGACTCGGCCGCGGTGGCCTCTGGCACCTCGCCGGGCCGGAGGAACTCGACGACCTGCTGCTCGGCGGCGCCCGCTACGCCGTCGAGCACGGCCACGGCGTGCCGCGCGACCTGGAGCGCTGCGAGGACCGCGGCGTGCTGGCGGGCGCGGCCCCCGGCGAGGTGAGCACCCGGGCCGTCGAGCGCGGGCTGCAGCAGGTCGGCAGCCTCGGCTCGGCCAACCACTTCCTGGAGGTGCAGGCCGTCGACAAGGTGCACGACCCGGAGACGGCGGCTGCCTTCGGGCTGCGGCCGGGCCAGGTCTGCGTCATGATCCACTGCGGTTCGCGCGGCCTGGGTCACCAGATCTGCACCGACCACGTCCGCGCCATGGACCGCGAGCTGCACCGCTACCGGATCGAGCTCCCGGACCGCCAGCTCGCCTGCACCCCGGTCGACTCCCCGCGCGGGCGCGCCTACCTGGGCGCCATGACCGCCGCCGCCAACTACGGCCGGGCCAACCGGCAGCTGCTCTCCGAGGCCGCCCGCCGCGCCTTCGCCACCGCGCTCGGGGTCGGGCTGGAGCTGGTCTACGACGTGTCGCACAACCTCGCCAAGCTGGAGACCCACGAGGTGGACGGCGCGCCGCGGAAGCTCTGCGTGCACCGCAAGGGCGCCACCAGGGCTCTGCCGCCCGGCGACCCCGAACTGCCCGCCGACCTGGCCGAGGCCGGGCAGCCGGTGCTGGTGCCGGGGACGATGGGCACCGCCTCGTACGTCATGGTCGGCCTGCCCGGCAACGAGGCCTTCCGTTCCGCCTGCCACGGCGCCGGGCGGGTGTGGAGCCGCCACCAGGCGCTGCGGATGGTGCGCGGCGAGCGGCTCAAGGGCGACCTGGAGGCGCGCGGCATCGCGGTGCGTCCCGCCTCGATGCGGGCGCTGGCCGAGGAGACGCCCGAGGCGTACAAGGACGTGGACGCGGTGGCCGCCGTCACCGAGGCCGCGGGGCTCGCCCGGCAGGTGGCCCGCCTGGTGCCGCTGGGCGTGTGCAAGGGGTGAGCGCGCGGAAGCGGCCCGGCCGTGTCTCTGGACCGGCCGGGGCACCCACGCTTGGATGTCCGACACACATCCGAGGGGGTAGCCACAGGAGGCGGGCATGCCCGGGAACGCGACCGCACCGGTGATCGAACTGACCGCGCTCACCAAGCGGTACGGTGCCACGGTCGGCATCGAGGACCTGGACGTCACGGTCGAGGCCGGTGAGGTGTTCGGACTGCTCGGCCCCAACGGCGCCGGCAAGACCACCACCCTGCGCTGCCTGGTCGGCCTGCTCGGCCCCAGCGACGGCCGGGTGCGGGTGCTCGGTCTGGACCCGGTGACCGACCACCGGCGGCTCGCCCCCGCGCTCGGCTACCTGCCCGGCGAACTGCGGCTCTACCCCGAGCTCACCGGGCAGCAGACGCTCGACCTGCTCGCCGCCCTCCAGGGCGCCCCGGTGCCCCGGCAGCGCGAGCTGTGCGAACGGCTGAAGCTCTCCCCGGCCGACCTCGCCCGGCCGGTGGGGGAGTACTCGCGCGGCATGAAGCAGAAGCTCGGGCTGGTCCAGTCGCTCCAGCACACGCCCGCCGTGGTGGTGCTGGACGAACCCAGCGAGGGGCTGGACCCGCTGCTTCAGGAGACCTTCTTCGAACTGCTCGCCGAGGAGACCGCGGCCGGGCGCACCGTACTGCTCTCCAGCCACGTGCTGCCCGAGGTGCAGCGGACCTGCGGCCGGGTCGCCATCGTCCGCCGGGGCCGGCTGGTGACCGTCCGCTCGGTGGCCGAGCTGCGCCGGGCGCGGGCGCGGCGGGTGCGCCTGGTCTTCGCCGACGGACAGGGTGCCCGGCCGCTCGGCGCCGCCGAACGGTGGTCCCCGCGCTGGGACGGCCGGCGGGTGGAGCTGCTGGTGCCGCCCGACGAGGTGGTCCCGGCCGTACGGGGCCTGCTGGCCGAACTGCCGGTCGCCGACCTGACCGTGGAGGAGGCGGGCCTGGACGAGGCCTTCCTCGACCTCTACCGCTCGACCGACCAGGAGGCCGTCGAAGGGGAGGAGGCGCGATGACCCCCGGCACCGTCAGCCGCCGCCTCCCCCTGGTCTGGCTCGCCCTGCACCGGCGGCGCCGGATGCTGACCACCCTGGTGCTCGGCATGGTCGTCTTCGAGACGCTGATCGTGGTGATCGCCGGCACCGTCCCGCCCACCGAGCTGTTCGGCGCCCGCCGCACCCCGCCCGGCGCGTTCAAGGCCTTCAGCGGCTCCAACAGCGATGTCTCCATCGCCAGTTACCCCGGGCTGCTCGGCGCCGGGCTCACCCACCCGTTCTGGATCGCGCTCCAGCTCACCGTGATCGGCTCGCTCGGCGCCGCCGCCGTCGCGGCCGACGTCGAGTCCGGCACCATCGAGTTGCTGATGACCCGTCCGCTCTCCCGGCGCCGGCTGCTCGCCGAACGGGCCGGCGCGCTGATCGCCGCCTCGGTGCTGCTCAACGCGGCCGCCACGCTGACCGTCGCGCTCGGGGTGGCCGTCTCGCCGAAGCTGCGCGACGCGGTCCCGGAGGGCGGGGTGTTCACCGCCGGACTGCTGGGCTGCGCCTTGGCGTTCTGCCTGACCGGGCCGGTGCTGGCGGTGTCCGCGCTCAGCCGGCGGCGGGCGCACGTGATCGGTGCGGCCGTTGCCTTCGGCGCGGCCGGCTTCGCGCTCAACTTCGTCGCCCTGGCCTGGTCCCCGGCGGAACCGCTGCGCTACCTCAGCCCGTTCCACTACTACGCGCCGGGGGACGTGCTCGCGCACGGCGGGGTGCCGTGGGCGGCGCTGGGGGTGCTGCTCGGGGTGGGGCTGCTCGGCTTGCTGGCGGCCTTCCGGCTGCTGGAGCGACGGGACCTGGCGATCTGACTCCGCTGAGTCCGCCGCTCCCGCCGCTCCGGCCGTCCTCGCCGTTCTCGTCAGACGAGGTCGAAGGCGGTGGGGGTGTGCCCCGACCAGATGTCGCGGGAGGCCTGCTCGGGGTAGCGGACGGTCTCCGAGCGGGTGTCGAACACCCGGGTGAGCTGCCGCTCCGGCTCGTAGCGGGCCCACCCGGGGTCGCCGGTGGAGACGAACCGGATCCAGGCCTGCTGGAGCTCGCAGGAGAGCTCGACCGTCGCCGGGCCGGGCGGGTCGCCGAGGAAGTGCCGGCCGATCGGGCTGTCCAGGGTGCCGAAGGCCAGCGGGACGTCCAGTCCGTGGCAGGCGCCGAGTACTCCGCCCAGGGCGGGGGCGGGGAAGGCCAGTTCGAAGAGGTAGGAGCTGCCGCCGGCTGCGGCGTTGCCCTCGGCGAGGTGGAGCGAGGGCATCCGGAACAGGGCGTCGGAGCTGACGGCTTCGAGCAGGTCCTCGGGCGTGGCGTTCGGGAGGGCGGTGCGGTAGTCGTCCGGACCGTCCGGGGGCGGGGCGAGCTGGGCCAGGGCGGTGCGGGCCTCCTCCTCGGTGAAGGTGCCGTGCCGGCCGGCCAGGACGCTGAACAGGCGGAACTCGTCGCGGGTGTGACCGACCAGCAGCTCGGTTCCGGCGGCGCGTCCGGCGGCCAGGGCGGCCCAGGGCTCCTCGGCCAGGATCTCGCCGTCGACCACCGGGACGGTCGCGACGCCGGTCTGTGCGAGCCGCCCCCAGCGCGCGAGGTGTTCCGGCAGTGCGGTACCGAGGTCGGTGACCGCGGCGGCCAGGCGCCAGGGATCGACCTCGGCGAGGGCGGCGGCAGTGGGGGCCGTGCCGAGTTGGTCCGCCAGGGCGGCGGTGACCTCGGCGGCCAGTACGGGGGTGCAGAGGTTGCCCCCGACGGTGTGGGCGACGGCCCGGCGGAACAGGCCGCGCGCCCGGCTCATCGTGAGCAGCGCGGCGACCGACGAGGCGCCGGCCGACTGGCCGGCGATGGTCACCCGGCCGGGGTCGCCGCCGAAGCCGGCGATGTTGCGCTGGACCCACTCCAGGGCCGCGATCTGGTCGAGGAAGGCGCGGTTGGCCGGGGCTCCCTCGAAGAGCGCGAAACCCTCCGCGCCCACCCGGTAGTTGACGCTCACCACGACCAGCCCGGCCCGGGCCAGCTCGGTCGGGTCGTACAGCGGGTCGCCCGAGGTCCCCGAGATGAAGGCGCCACCGTGGATCCAGACCAGCACCGGCAGTGCGGCCGCGCCCGGGTCCGGGGTGCAGACGTTGAGCGTCAGCCAGTCGGTGCCCTGGGTCGGCGCGGCCGGCAGGGGTCCGGACTGGGGGACGACGGGGCCGAACTCGAAGGCCTCGCGGACGCCGTCCCAGCGCTCGGGCGGGGCAGGGGCGGCGAAGCGGAGCGGTCCGACCGGCGGCCGGGCGTAGGGGATGCCGCGGAAGACCGGGAGCCCCCGGTCCAGGAAGCCGCGGAGGGTTCCCTCGGCGGTGTGGGCGACGGGCTGTGTGAGCATCTGGACACTCCTCCCTCGGAATGCCCTCAGCGTTATCGGTCAGATGTATTATGTCAAGCGTATTGGAAAGATCGGAAAGAGCTCGGAGGGCGAAGGCCATGCCCAAGCAGGTCGACCACCAGGAGCGCCGCGAGACCATCGCCCGTGCACTGTGGCGGGTGGTGGAGCAGCGCGGCGCCACGCATCTGACGCTGCGCGAGGTCGCCCAGGAGGCGGGCATCTCGCTCGGGCAGCTGCAGCACTACTTCGGCTCCCGGGCCGATCTGCTCGCCTTCGCGGGGGACCTGGCCGGCGAGCAGAGCGCGCTGCGGGTCGGCCGGGCGCTGGCGGAGCTCGGCGAGCGGCCGCATCCGCGCGCGGTGCTGAGGGCGATGCTGGTCGAGCTGCTGCCACTGCGCGCGGACTCCCGGGTGACCAGCCGGATGAGCGCCGCCTACGTGCTGGAGGCGCTGCACGACGAGGGCGTCCACGCGCGGGCTCGCGCCGGCCTGCTGCAGGGGCGGGGCATGGTGGAGCAGGTGGTCCGGCAGGCGATCGCCGACGGGCTGATCGCGGGGGACCGCGACCCGGTGGTGGAGACCGACCTGTTGCTCGCGCTGACCGGGTTCACCACGCTGCTGGAGCTGGACGTGATCGAGCCGCCCGCCGTGCTCGCCGCCGTCGACCGGCACCTGGACCGGCTGTTCACGGTCGGGGCGGCGGTCGAGGCCGCGGTCGAGGCGGGTCGGAGCGGCGCTGACGGCGTGGCAGGCTAGCCGGGAAGCACCGTAGCCCGCGACCAGGAGCACCAGCATGGACCGACCCGCCGCCCTCCGCCTCGACGCCACCGCCTCCGGGCATCCGGCGGGCATCCTCGACGCCGCCGAGCAGGCCGAACGCCGGGGCATGGACCGGCTGGTGGTCGCCGAGACGGCGTACGACCCGTTCCTCCAGCTCGCCCGGGCCGCCGACCGCACCGAGTCGATCGAACTGGCCACCGGCATCGCGGTGGCCTTCGCCCGTACCCCGATGACGCTGGCGTACCAGGCTTGGGGGTTGCACGCGGCCTCCGGCGGGCGGGCCGTGATCGGGCTCGGCTCGCAGGTCAAGCCGCACATCGAGAAGCGCTTCGGGATGCCCTGGGACCGTCCGGCCGCCCGGCTGCGCGAGTACGTGCAGGCGGTGCGGGCGATCTGGCACAGCTGGCAGACCGGTGAACGGCTGCGCTTCCGCGGCGAGTTCTACACCCACACGGTGATGACGCCGGTGTTCTCGCCGGACCCGATCCCGGCCGGGGTGCCCCGGATCCTGCTGGCGGGCGTCGGGCCGCTGATGACCCGCACCGCGGGGGCGGTGGCCGACGGCTTCCTCAGCCACCCGTTCTCCTCGACCGCCTACCTGGCCGAGCAGGTGCTGCCCGGCCTGACCGAGGAGCGCGAGCGGGCCGAGGCGGAGGGCGCCGCGTGGACGGGGCGGCCCTTCGAGATCGTCGGCAACGTGCTCACCGCCACCGGCCGCACCGAGGAGGAGCTCGCCGCGAACCGGGCCGGGGTGCGCGAGCGGCTCGCCTTCTACGCCTCCACCCCTGCCTACCGTCCGGTGCTGGCGCAGCACGGCTGGGAGGGGCTGCAGGAGGAGTTGCACACCCACTCGGTGCGCGGGCGCTGGGCGGAGATGGCCGCGCTGATCGACGACGAGGTGTTCGACACCTTCGCGGTGTCCGGCTCGGTGGAGGAGACCGCGCGGGAGATCCACCGCCGCTACACGGGGCTGGTCACCCGGCTGTCCGTCAACCTGCCGGAGGATGCGGACCCGGGGCTCGGGCTGGACGTGCTGGAGGCGGTGCGGGCGCTGGACTGAGCGGAAGTGTTCTGACTTCGGCCATGGAGGCGTGCTGATCGATCAGGGTGAGGCCAAGATCGGGCACCTTCGATCAAGCGGTTCCCGGTCGTCCGCCCGGGCGGCAGGATCTCGCTGAACGGGACGGATCGTGTCGGCATCGACGCGCGTCTGTCATGTCTTGGCCATCCGCTGACGATCGTGGGGGTGCCCGCGTGTCCGTGTCCGACGATCGCACCGTTGATGACGACCCGTACGAGGCCGAGCCGTACGCCGCTGAGTCGTACGCCACCGACTCCTGCCAGGCCCGCGCGTACGCGACCGGCCGGTCCGAGACCGACCCGTACGGGATCGGGGAGTACGCCGAGGTCGACGAACTGGCCGACTTCGAGGAGTTCCTGCGCGTTTGCGCCGAGCTGACCGGCTTCGACGTGCCCGAGCTGCGCGCCACCGGCATGGCGCACGAGCACCACCGCACCGTCCTGGCCCACCGGGTCCGCGACGAGCACGCCCTCGTCCACCTCTGGTACGTCGGCGCCTGGCCGGGCGAGGCCCCCAGCTCCGCCCGGGCCCACGACCAGGGCCTGCTCTGGCGGACCTTCCACGCCGGCGCGCCCGGTGCCGCCGCCCCCGGCCACGGCAGCTGGGCCGAGGCGCCCCGAGGTGGCGAGGAGCGGTGACCGCACACTGGGACGCCGTTGTCGTCGGCGCGGGCTTCGCCGGAAGCCTGGTCGCCCACCGCCTCGGCGCACAGGGCTGGCGGGTGCTCGTCCTGGAGGCCGGACGGACCGCGCCCACCGCAGCCGAGACCGCGACCGCCCACCGCGCGGCCGGCGGCGGCCCGCCCACCGCGCCGTACCCGCACAACCCCGACGCGCCCTCACCCGACGTCACCGACCTCACCGGGCACCCCGAGGGCGGCTTCACCGCCACCGGCTACCTGCGGCAGCACGGGCCGCTGCCCTACGCCAGCGGCTACCTGCGCGCCAACGGCGGCACCGGACTGCTCTGGACCGGCCTCACCCCGCGGATGCACCCCGAGGACTTCCGCACCGGCGACCTCGGCCACGGCCGCAACTGGCCGATCGGCTACCACGACCTGGAGCCGTACTACCGCGAGGCCGTGCGGGAACTCGGCGTCGCGGCCGATGCCGAGGAGCAGCGCAGCGCCGTCGGACTGCCCCTCCCGGACGGCTACGCCTTCCCGATGCGGGCCATCCCGGCCAGCCACCTCGACCGGCAGCTCGCCGACGCCCTCGACGGCCGGACCGCCCGCGACCCCGCCATGGCCGACCCCGCCCGACTCGCCGTCACCGGCACCCCGCACGCCCGCAACGGCCTGCCGACCCGGCCGGAGTCCGGGTCCGGCCCGCTCTGCGCGGGCAGTGCCAGCTGCGTCCCGGTCTGCCCGACCGGCGCCAAGTACACCCCGCTGCGCACCCAGGCCCGTTGGGCGCCCGGCGTCGAGCTGCGCACCGAGGCCGTGGTCAGCCGGGTGCTCGCGGACCCGGCGACCGGGCGCGCCACCGGAGTCGAGTACCTGGCCGGCGGTGCGGTCCACCGGGCGGAGGCGGACCTCGTGGTGCTCGCCGCGCACGCGATCGAGAACGCCCGGCTGCTGCTCCTGTCCGACCTGGCCAACCGTAGCGACCAGGTCGGCCGGAACCTGATGGACCACCCCGCGCTGCTCACCTGGGGGTTGATGCCCCGCCCGGTCGGCCCCTACCGGGGGCCCGGCTCCACCAGCGGGCTGGAGGCCTTCCGCTTCGGCCCGGCCCGTCGGAACCGGGCGCCGTTCCGGATCGAGATCGGCAACTGGGGCTGGTCCTGGGCCGGCGGCGCCCCCGAGACCGAGGCCGCCGCGCTGCTGGCAGCCGGGCTGCGCGGCAAGGAACTGCGCGAGCGCCTCGGCGACCGGCTGGGACGGCAGTTCTCGCTCCAGTTCGAGCTGGAACAGCCCGCCGACCCGGCCAACCGGGTCACCCTCGACCCGGACCGGCGCGACCCGCTCGGCCTGCCCGTCCCGGCGATCCGCTACGACCTCTCCGACTACGTCCGCGAGGGCATGGCCTCCGCCCGGGCCGTCTCCGACCAGCTCTTCGCCCTGCTGGGCGCCGAGGACCACACCGCCTACCCGGGCGCCCACTGGCCGGGCCGGCTCGAACACCGCGGTGTCGTCCACGGCTACCGCGGCGCGGGCCACGCCGGGGGCACCCACCTCATGGGCGACTCGCCCGGCAGCTCCGTGGTCGACCACTGGCAGCGCTGCTGGGACCACCCCAACCTGTACGCCGTCGGCTGCGGTTCGATGCCCTCACTGGGCACCTCCAACCCCTCGCTCACCATGGCCGCCCTCGCGCTGCACAGCGCCGAGCGGATGCACCGGGACCTGGTGGAGCTGAGCCGGCCGGTGACCGTGTCCTCCCCTTCCGCACCCGCGCCCTCCTCGCCCGCACCGTCCTCGCCCTCGGAGCCCTCATGACCGGCCTGCCGCTGCCGCCCGTACCCGAGCCGTACCATCTGCCCTTCCACTACGGCGCGCTGCACAACGTCGGGGTCGACTACCTGGTCGAGCCCGAGCGGGCCCGCCAGGTGCTCGGCAAGCGCCACCCCGGGCTGGCCGTCGCCGCCTTCGACGGCGGGGCCTGCGTGTCGCTCAACTACCAGCTCTACTTCGCCCAGTACCCGAACGGCGGCGGCATCACCCAGGAGCTGGAGATCAACCTGATCGCCCACCCGGTGTTCGCCGAGGAGCGCATCCCGGTGGTCAACTACGGCCAGTACGCCCGGGGTTACGACCAGACCAAGCTGCTCGGCATCGCCCGGCTGCACGTGCTCTGCGACAATCCGCTCGCCATCGACGCCGGGCGCCGCCTGTACGCCGAACCCAAGCATCCCGGCTGGTTCGAGACCACCATGCCCTCGCTCAACGCGCCCGCCGTGCGCGAACGGTGGAGCGTCTCCTGCCGCCGTGCCACCCTCGGACCGGACGGGCTGGACCGCCGCGACGAGGAACTCCTCTCCCTGGACGTCGACTTGATCGGCCTCACCGCTGAGTCGGTCAACAACACCCCGATCACCGGATACGGGACCGACGACGAGGGCAAGCTGCTCGCCGGACCGCTCAACGTCTACCGGCCGTACCGCTACTACGCCCTGGACGACCGCACCGCCGACCGCGTCCGGCTCGACCTCGGCAACCCCGCCGAGGAATCCGCCCGTGACCTCGCCCTGCTGATCTCCGACGCCCCGGCCGCCGGGGTCTGGACGTACCAGTCCCCGCCGGTCGCCGCCCACAACCGCGCGTACTACGTCCGATGACGACCGGCCCCCGCCCCTCGTTCGTGCCGGGCAGTACCGCCGTCCGCCGGGACGTGGTGGGCGGCCGGATCTGGACGGCCATGCCGTACACCGTCCTCGCGGACGACGGCGCCACCCTGACCCTGACCGCCCGCCCCGGCGTCGAGAGCCTGGCCCCCACGAGCTGGACCTCCTCGCGGCGCGGGGGAGGCGTCGCCGCGCGCAAACGCGGCATCGACGACCTCGCCGCCGGCTGCTGGGAGCTCGACCACTGGACCTGGCGGGACACGGTGGTGATCAGCCGCTTCACCGCCGGGGAGCCGTTCAGCGTGCACCGCTTCCTCAGCCCCGAGGGCCGCCCGCTGCGCTGGTACGTCAACTTCGAGCTGCCGTACCGACGGACGGCCATCGGCATCGACACCTTTGACCTCTTCCTGGACCTGGTGGTCACCCCCGACCTCTCCTCGCACACCTGGAAGGACGAGGACGAGTACGCCGAGGCCCGGCGCCTCGGCGTGGTCGACGAGGCCACCCACCGACACGTGGACCGGGCCCGCGACCGCGCCCTCACCCAACTCCGGGACCGTACCGGACCGTTCGCCCCCGACCCGGACGCCTGGACCCTGCCGCCGGCGGGACCGCTGCCCGTCCTGCCGGACACCGCGCTCAGCACCCCCGCCGCCCGGGCCTGACGGTGGAGCGCCCGCCTGTTAGCGTGGCGCGCCGACATGGACGGCTCAGGGGAGATCAGCGGGATGGATGACGTCGAGGCACTCGAGCACCTGCACCACGGCGGGGACTACCGGGAACTGGCCGAGCGGACCACGAACCCGTACGTCCTGCGCCAACTGGCCCGGGGCGAGTACCCGTTCGTCTGGCAGGTGATCGCCCGGAACGCCGCCGCGCCCACCGACCTGCTGTCCTCGCTGTCCCGTCGGCGCAACACCACCTGGAACGACAACTACCTGCTCCAGCTGATCGCCGCCCACCCCGCGCTCACCGGCGAGGCGCTGGACGGGCTGGTCGACCTGGTGGCCGTGCGCCTGCGGGAAGGCGACCGCCCGTACGGGGCGGTGGTGGAGCTGGCCCGGCGGCCCGAGCTGTCGATCGAGCGGCTGAACTGGCTCGGGCATCTGCCCGGTGCCTCGACCAACCTCCGCCGGAGGATCATCCGGGCGCTGGCGGCGCGCCCGGACCGGTGAGCGTGGCCGACGGTTGCCGTGCTGTCAGGGTGGGCGCTCTTTAAAGAAAATTCCCTCGTGAGGGTGAAAGCGTCATTGAAGATGTGTTCATGAGATCGGAAGCAGTGCCCCGGCCCGCTTCACCGTGCGGATGACCGGGGCCGTCTCGATGCTCTGGATCGCGTCCAGCGCCGCGACCGGGCCGGTCAGGTAGCGTGCGAGGTCCAGCGAGTCCCGGCAGTTGACGGCCGCGAGCAGGTTGGTCGGCCCCGTGGTGTGGGCCACCAGCGACACCTCCGGGTGCCCGGCCATCGCGGCGGCCACCGCGCCGAGCCGGGAGGGTCGTACGGACATCCACAGCCGGGCCTCGGCGCGGAAACCGAGGGCGGCCGGCGGGATGTCGACGAGGAGAACCAGCACGCCGGACCGGCGCAGCAGGGCGAGCCGCCGCCGCACGGTCGACTCCGACCAGCCGGTCGCCGCGGCGAGTTCGGTGTGACCGGCCCGTCCGTCCCGGGAGAGCAGGTCGAGGAGCACGCGGTCACCGGACTCCAGGGGGACCTCGGCGGGCTCCACCGGCGGCGGGGCGAGCAGTGCGGCCTGATCGGGCGTGAGGCGGGCCGGGCCGGCCCAGCTGTTGGGCAGGACGTGGCTGCCGAGCAGGAGGTGCGCCGAGACGGAGGTGACCCGGCCGGTGCGGGGGAGCCTGTGCAGCAGCAGTTCCCCGCTGTCGTCGGCGGTGCGGGTCTGGACGCTGCAGGAGATCTCGGTGCCGCCGGAGAGCAGGTGGACGAACGAGGTGTCGGGGCGGGCGGCGAGGGCCCTCGCGATGGCGCCCGCCGAGTCCGGGGTGCACCGCAGGCGGATCGTCCAGGCCTGGTAGCCGAGCAGGGCGCCGTTCAGGGTGCCCACGACCCGGAGGATCCCGGCGCCGCGCAGCCGCCGGTAGCGGCGGGCGACGGTGCTCTCGGAGACGCCGAGGGCCTCACCGATCAGGCGCAGCGGGGCTCGGCCGTCGATCTGCAGGGCGTGCACCAGGCCGTGGTCGATCGCGTCAAGGGTGACGGTATCCGTCTTCATGGGCTGTCAGTGTGCCAGTATCCGCCGCCGTAGCGGGCCTGGCTGGTGGGCGCGGGGCCGCGCTCGGGACGGTGTGGGCGTCCACGACGAAGCTCCACGGAGGAAGCCTCATGCGCACCTGGTGGCCCCTGACGGCCGTCTGTCTCGGCACGTTCCTGTTCCTGCTCGACACCACGGTCCTGTCCGTCGCCCTGCCCGGGATCGGGGCGGCGCTGTCGGCCCCGCTGTCCGAACTGCAGTGGGTGGTCGACGGTTACACGCTGGTGCTGGCCGTCCTGATGCTCCCCATGGGCGCCCTGGCGGACCGCCTCGGGGCGCGCGCGGTCTACGCCGCGGGTCTCGCGGTGTTCGGATGCGCCTCGCTGGTCTGCGGGCTGGCGCCGGGTGTGGGGGCGCTGGTCGCCGCTCGCGCGCTGCAGGGCGTCGGCGGCGCGGCGATGGCCGTGACCGCCTTCGCGCTGATCGGTTCGGTCTACCGGGGGCCGGACCTGGGGCGGGCGATGGGCGTCTTCGGCGCGGTGACCGGGCTGGCGGCGGCGCTCGGCCCGGTGGTCGGCGGCGTCCTCACCCAGTACCTCGGCTGGCGGGCGGTGTTCCTCCTCAACCTGCCGCTCGTCGCGCTCACCGTGGTGCTGGCGCTGCGGGGCCTGCCCGCCGGGCTGCGGGGCGCGGGCACGGCCCGCGTCGATGTCCCCGGGACGGCCGCGTTCGCGCTGGCCGCCGGCGCGCTGACCTACGCGCTGTCCCTGGCGGGGGAGCGGCGCTGGACCTCGCCGACCGTGCTCGGCCTGCTGGCCCTCTCCGGGCTCGCGCTGGCCGCCTTCGGCCGGATCGAACTGCGCAGCGCCGCACCCCTGTTGGACCTGAGGCTGTTCGCGAGGCCGTTCTTCTCGGCCGCGATGGCGTGCGTGCTCGCCGCGACGGCCGCCTTCTCGGCCTTGGTCTATACCTCGGTGTGGCTGCAGGAGGGCCTCGGCCTCGGGCCGGTGCGGGCCGGGCTCGCGCTGATGCCGCTCGCGCTGGCCTCCTTCGCCGCCTCGCTGGTCAGCGGGCGCCGGCTGCACGGGAGGTCGCCGCGGGCGGTGCTCGGCACCGGGCTGCTGCTGAGCGGGCTGGGGTGCGCGGCGCAGGCGGGTCTGGACGGGCACTCCTCGGCCTGGTCGCCGGCGTGCGGACTGGCGCTGACGGGCATCGGCGTGGGGCTGACGGGCCCGGCGATGGGCGCCGCCGTGTTCGCGGCGCTGCCCCCGGAGCGGGCGGGCATGGCCGCCGGGGCCATGACCACCTTCCGCCAGCTGGGGCAGACCCTCGGGGTCGCGGCCTTCGGCGTGTTGTTCCAGTGGGGCGGCGCCGTGCCGGTCGATGGGCTGAACCGGGTGCTGCTCGCGGCCGCCGCCGTCGGGGTGCTCGGCGCGGTGCCGGCCTACGCTCTGGTGCCCCGGACGGCGGTGGTGGCCGCCCGCTGAGCCTCAGGCGTTCGGTGTCGGCCGGACGGCGCGGCGCTCGCGCAGCGTCCGCAGCACCCGGCGGGTCGCGCGGGTGGCGACCGGGGGCAGCAGGTCCAGCGCGAGCTGGCGCGAGGTGGAGCGCTGGACCGTCGCGGGTGTCTTGACCTGGTAGTTGAGCCGCAGGACGCGCTGTCCGGCGATGGTGTCCTCGTCCGTGGTGTAGCCCTCGGCCCGCCAGTCGCGCTCCAGCAGGACCTGCCGGGCGGCCGCGGCGTCGCCCCAGGTGCCGTAGAACTTCATCGGGGTGAGCAGCACCGGGTGCAGGCCGCCGGTGAAGACCGCCTCCCAGACCGCCGCCGAGACGCCCGGGGTGTGTTCGGAGCGGTAGTCGTCCAGGGCGATCAGGCCGTCCTC
The DNA here is from genome assembly GCF_043201815.1 of Kitasatospora sp. NPDC048296. Classification (NCBI taxonomy): domain Bacteria; kingdom Bacillati; phylum Actinomycetota; class Actinomycetes; order Kitasatosporales; family Streptomycetaceae; genus Kitasatospora; species Kitasatospora sp. NPDC048296. The sequence continues at coordinate 68,623 of NZ_JBICZB010000012.1, read as the reverse complement.
GGCGAGGGCGGCCTTCGCCACCGTGATGTCCCCGGCGACGTGCTCGTACAGGTGGGAGGCGTCCACATGGACGAACCGGCAGCTGCCCGCCGGGATCCGGCCGTCGGCCAGCACCGAGGTGGGCGCCTGGACGATCTCGGGCAGCTCGCTGTGGAAGGCGAGGTAGTTGGACTCGAAGGCGCTGCGGGTGAGCGTCTTGCGGTAGGACATCGTCATCTCGGCTGCGTTGTCGTCGTCGCCCGCCTCGGAGTCGAACAGGTCGCAGACGGTCAGCCGCTCGCCCGGCCGCAGGTGGTCGCCGAGCAGCACCGCGCTGCGGCCGAGGTAGCTGCCGAGCTCCAGGATGTCGCCCTTGACCCCGGCCTCGCTCTGCTGGGAGAGCAGGTGGGCGAAGGCGGCCCGGTCCAGACCGAAGAACCAGCCGGGGATGTCGTCCAGCTTCAGCGGCACGGGACGGGCGGCTGCGGTCACTTCACTGGGCACGGCTGCCTCCAGGAGACGGGCGGAGCGCGGTGGTGGGTCACGCCGCGGAGGGGCGCCGTGGACGTGAGACGGGTCATCATAGCGACGCGCGGGCCGGGTGGGGCCAGGTGTGGAAAGGCGTAATTCCACTCCGTCGCGCTGCTGTTCGGCCGGGCGCGTACGGACTGCTCTAGCGTTCCAGCTCGGCGACGGTGTCGGTCAGCCAGGCCCGCTCGGCGGCGCCGGAGGCCCGGGCTACCAGCAGCATGCCTCGTCGGAACGGGTTCGGCTCGCGCTCGGCGGCGACCGGCTCGCCGTCCCCGTCGTAGAAGAAGCTGCTCGGGGCCTCCAGGAAGGCCAGCCGACGGCGCAGGACGGCGGCCTGCCGGGCCGGGTCGGCGAGGTGGTGGAGGAAGGCGGCGAGTGCGAAGAAGCGCATCTGGTCGGTGATCTCGGCCTGCTCGGGGTCGGCCAGTCGGCGTAGCAGTTCGGCCCGGCCCTCCTCGGTGAGCTCCAGGGTCTGGCGCGGCGCGGCGCCGCTGCCCGGTTCGGTGCGGCGGTGCAGCAGTCCGGCCTTCTCCAGCCGGGTGATCGCGGGGTAGAGCGCGCCGTCGCTGACCGGTCGGACGTGGCCGGTCAGGCCGGTGATCCGAGACTTGAGCTGGTAGCCGTGCAGCGGCTGGTCGTACAGGAAACCGAGGATCGCGAGGGTCAGCACGGTTGAGGCCCTTTCGTCGCAGTGCGCCCCCGTGGCGGTGCCATGCTACCTCTTGTCGAGATGTATCGATTCGATGTATCTCTGTTCGGGATAGCTCGAATCGAGGTGGCCGTCGGTCTGGGTCTGAGCCTGGCTCTGAGAGTGGGCGCGGGCGTGGACCGGGCGGCGGAACGGAACGGGGGAAGAGGCATGCGCGGACAACTGTCCCGACTGGCCGCACTGGCGGGACCGGTCTACGTCGAACTGCTGTCCGGTGTGATCGCCTCGGTGATCGGCACCCTCTGGGTGGCCGGCCTGGGCGGGACCGCCGTCGCCGCCGTCACCCTCGCCGGCACCGTCGAGAACCTGCTGCTCGGACTCGTCCTGGTGGTCTCCTCCGGCACCAGCGTCCGGCTCTCCCGCGCCCTCGGCGCGGGCGACCACGAGGAAGCCGCCCGCACCACCCGGGCCGCCTGGCGCCTCTGCCTCGTCGGCAGCCTCGCCCTCGCGGTGCCCGGCTTCCTGCTGCGCGACCGGCTCGCGGCCGCCTTCCTCGACGGCGAGGCCGCCGCCCGGGCGGCCGAGTACCTCGCGGTCGCCTTCCCGGCCTTCGCCCTCTTCTTCGCCCAGCGCGTCGCCGACGAGCTCTTCAAGGGCACCGGCGACACCCGCACCCCGATGCGGATCGCCCTGCTCTCCAACGCCCTGCTGCTGGTGCTCGACCCCCTGCTGATCCTCGGCCCCGGGCCGCTGCCCGCCCTCGGAGTCACCGGCGCGGCCCTGGCCCTGGCGGCCTCCCGGGCGGTCGCCCTCGCCGTCACGCTGCGCCTGCGGCCGCGCACCGGCGGGGCGGCTGGGGGCGTCGGCTCGGCGGCGCTCCGGATCCTCCGTGCGGGTGCGCCCTTCGGCCTGGACTTCTCCGCCCGGATGGCGGTCGGTACGGCCCAACTCGGCCTGGTGGCGGGCTTCGGCGTGGCGGCGGTGGCCGGGTACGGGATCGGCTACCGGCTGCTGCTGGTCGCCACCATGGCCTTCTACGCCGTGCGCCAGGCCGCCGCGCTCCGCGCCGCGCACCTCGCGGGCGCCGGCGCCCGCTCCGCCCTGGGCGCGCTCCGGCGTGCCACCGTCCGCTTTGCCGCGCTGCTCGGCGCGGGGACGGCGGCGCTGTCCGCCGCCCTGGCTGCTCCGCTGACCTCGCTCTTCACCGACGACCCGGCGGTGGCCGCCCAGTCCGTCGGCTTCCTGCGCATGGCGGCGCTCTACCTGCTGCCGTACGCCCTGGTGGTCGCCCTCGGCGGCGTCCACCAGGCGACCGGCGCCGGGCGGCCGCTGGTGCTCGCGGTACTGCTCGGCCTCGGCGCCCAACTCGGCTCGTCAGCCGGGCTGGCGGGACCGCTGGGGGTGAACGGCGTGTGGCTGGGCCAGGCGGTCGGGGCGGTGACCCAGCTCGCTCTGCTGCTGGTCCTCACCCGCCGCCGGCCCGTGCCGGCGACGGTGCGTCGGACGCGGACGCTCCGCCCCGTCGAGTGACCGGCCCCGGCCGGGGTCAGGACGCCGCGCCGGGCCGGGGGCGCAGTCCCTCGGCGAACACCCGGGCCGCCGCCAGATCGTCGGCGTCCGGCCGGTGCCGGTTGATGCCGCCGACGAGCCTGAACGGGAGCCAGGTGTCGTACCCGCGCGCCGTGAAGGTGTCGACCACCTCGAAGCCCTTCGGTTCCAGGAGCCGCACCAGGGAGCGGGTGAAGGACCGGAACCGGGGTTCGGGCAGCCCGCTGGTGGCGAAGACGAAGGCCCGGCGGGGTGTCGCCGGCGGGATCGAGCGGACGAAGCCGCGCAGTCGCGGGTGGAACGAACCGGTGAAGATCCCGGAGCCGAAGCCCACCAGGTCGTAGGCGGCGAGTTCGGCCGGATCCAGCTGTTCGGGTTCGACCACCGGGGCGGCCAGGGCCCGGCCCATGACCTCCGCGATCCTCCTGGTGTTGCCGTGGGACACCGAGACGCACACGATGACGGCCTTCATGGCGATGCTCCCTTCATTCCGCGTTCGTCGTGGTGCGGAACGGCCGCACCCGACAGGTGGACCGGGCGGCGCGGCGGAACGTGACATCGGCGGACGGGCGGGCGTGAGTCGTGGGAGAACCGGGTTTCTCGGGAATGCCCGAGTGACTCGGCTGGCTATTGAGGACCGTGTGCGTGAAGGGAACGGACCGTGCGGATTCGACCGTTACGGTTTCGGCCAAACAAGCCGCATCCGCCATCAGGTGCTACGGCGCAGTAATGGAGGCGCACCTGCGATTTTGTGCTTCCGTTTTCCAGGAGGGTTGCTTTCCGTCAATCGCCGGGGGTTGCGAGAGGGTGACGCGCCGTGAAGACTGTTCCGCGTTCGCCGTCCGGGCGTTCGGTTTGTCAAGGATTTGCGCCGTCCACCGCTGCCGTCGCGGCAGGGTCCGCACGAGGGGCGCGGTGGAGCGGAGCAGGGGGGATTGCCATGCCGGGTAGCGCGACCGGGCGGGTTCGGGGTTCCTGTCGGAGTCCGCTGACGGGGTAAGCGCATTCGGTCGTTCACCGTTTCCGCGGTGTCGCGGATCGCGGTGCATCCGTGTTGTCCTGCCGAGGTGTGGGCCGGTATTCCCGTTTTTCCCGCGAGTCGTGAGCCGGGGAGCACGGGCGGCCGGAAAATGCGCCGGGCGCACTTCAGTAATCCGGAATTCATCCGCGGACGTCTGTCGCGTCCGCGTCCGAGAGCCAGTCAACGGGAGCTTCCGCCAATGCCGTACTCCGTCTCCGTGCCGGTCCGTGAGCGCGCGCCGGTCCCTTTAAGACGTGAACTGCAGGACCGGCTCGACATGCTCGCGTGCACGCACCGGGTGCCCGGCGCGCAGCTGGTGGTGGACACCGGTCCGGAGACCGTCGTCCTGCACACCGGTGTGGCCGACGCCGCCACCGGCGCGCCCTTCACCGCGGACACCGCCGTCCCGGTGGGCTCGCTCACCAAGCCCTACACGGCCGCCCTGGTGATGCTCCTCGCCGACGACGGCGACCTCGACCTCGACGACCGGGTCGCCGACCTCCTCCCCGAACTCCGACGGATGCCTGAAGTAACGATTCGCCAGCTGCTCAGCCACACCGGGGGGCTGCCCACCGGACCGGACTCCGACGCGGCCGCCCGGACCACCGCGGCGCACTACCTGGCGTCCGTGTGCACCGCCGACGACGAGCTGTTCCCGCCCGGGACCGACTTCTCCTACTCCAACGCCGGCTACGTCGCCGCCGGGCGCCTGGTGGAGACGGTGACCGGAATGCCCTGGCACGAGGCGGTCCGCACCCTGCTGCTCGACCCGCTCGGTACCGCGCCCGCCTTCATCGGCGCGACCGCCGCCGCGCGCCCGGTCGCGGCCGGCCACGCGCTCAACACCGCGACCGGCCGGGTCCGCCCGGTCACGCAGAACCTCGCCCCACTGGAGGCGCCGGCCGGAGCCCTGCTGCTGAGCGCCGTGGACCTGGCCGCGCTCGGTGCCGCCCTGGCCGGCCGCGGCGTCGCCCTGCCGGAGGCCGTCGCCGACGGGATGTGCCGCCCGCAGCCCGCCGCCCGGCCCGGTGCGCTCGCCGACGGCTGGGGGCCGGGCCTGGCCCTCTACCACCAGGACGAGCGGCTGTGGTGGGGGCACGACGGCAACGCCCTGGGTACCTCCTGCCATCTGCGGGTCGAACCGGACAGCGGTGTGGTGGTCGCCTTCACGGGCAACGCCGGGGCCGCCACCGCGCTCTGGCGCGAACTCGCCGACGACCTGGCCGAGTTGATCGACCTCCGGGTGCCCGCCGCGGTCGCACCCGCCGCCTCGGGCGACCCGGTCGTCCTGCCCGAGTGCGCGGGCAGCTACGTCAACGGCGGGATCCGCTACCGCGTCGAGCCGACCCGCGACGGATCGTCGACCCTTTCCGTGGACGGCGACCTGCCGATTCCGATGCGCTGCTTCGCCGACCTCTCCTACGACCTGCTCGCCCCCGACACCGGCCGCCCCGAACCCGGCGGGCGCTTCCACCGGGACCCCGGCACCGGGGTGATCGACCGGGTGCAGGTCTCCGGGCGCACCGCACGGCGGGTCGACCCCGCCTGAGCAGTCCGGGCCGCTCCCCGTACCGGGCTCACCCCCGGCACGCCCGCACCGCCGTCACAGCGTTCCCGCGGACCCCAGGGCCGTTCCCGCCCGCCCGGGTGCCCGCGTCGCATCCTCTCCCCGTCCGGAAGGATCTTCCGCCATGGCCGACCGGCCTGCCCAGCCCGTGCGCACGACCGACCCGTCGCGGGCCGGCGACGCCACCGCAGCGCCGTGCGGCGACGCGGCCCCGTCGCCGGCGCACCGGACGCTCGACGGGCTGTTCGCCGCCCGGGTGACCCGCACCCCGCACGCCCCCGCGGTGACCGACGGGCGGCGCACCTGGACCTACCGGGACCTGGCGGACCGGGTCGACCGGCTGGCCCGCGACCTGGGACGGCGCGGCGCCGGGACGGAACGGACGGTGGCGCTGGTCCTGCCGCGCTCGATGGAACTCGTCGCCGCCGAGCTCGCCGTGGTGCGGACGGGCGCCGCCTTCCTGCCCGTGGACCCCGGCTACCCCGCCGAGCGGCGGGCGCTGATGCTCGCCGACGCCGCGCCCGCCGTGGTCCTGGACGATCCGGCCCTGGTCCGCTCGGTACTGGAGGCCGGGACCGGCGCCCCGGACACCGCGGAGGTGCTCGGCGCCGCGACCGGCGTCGACCACGCGGCCTACGTGATCTACACCTCGGGCTCCACCGGGACACCCAAGGGCGTGGTCGTCACCCACCGTGGGATCGGCGGGTTCACCGAGGCGGCCGTCGAGCGGTACGCCGTGCGCCCGGGCGCACGGGTGCTGCAGTTCTCCTCGCCCAGCTTCGACGCCTCCGTCCTGGAACTGTTCATCTCCGTCCTGGCCGGTGCCACCCTGGTGATCCCACCGGACGGCCCCTGGCTGGGCGACGAACTCGCCGCCGTGCTGGACGACCACCGCATCACCCACGCCCTCATCCCGCCGGCGGCGCTGGCCACCGTGCCCGCCGGAGCGGGCCGCCACCTGCGCACCCTGATCGTCGGAGCCGAGGCCTGCCCCGCCGACCTGGTCGACCGCTGGGCGCCCGGCCGACGCATGGTCAACTCCTACGGCCCGACCGAGGCCACCATCGTCGCCACCTGGACCGGGCCGCTGACCGCCGGCAGTGGCACCCCGACCATCGGCGACGCACTGCCGCACGCCCGGGCGTACCTGCTGGACGACGCCATGCGGCCCCAACCTACGGGCGTCGATGGTGAGTTGTACATCGGCGGGGAAGGTGTCGCCCGCGGCTACCTGGGCCGTCCCGGGCTGACCGCCGCCCGCTTCGTCGCCGACCCCTTCGGACCGCCCGGGGCCCGGCTCTACCGCACCGGCGACCGGGCCCGCCGGAGAGCCGACGGGGAACTGGAGTTCCTCGGCCGACTCGACCGGCAGGTGAAGATCCGCGGCTTCCGCATCGAACCGGGGGAGGTCGAGGCCGCCCTGCGGGCGCACCCCGACGTCGACCAGGCCGTCGTCGTGGTCCGGGAGGACGAGCCGGGCCGGGAGTGGCTGGTCGGCTACGTCACGCCCGCCGACCCGGAGCACACCCCCGACCCGGTGGCGCTGCGCGCGGCCCTGGCCGCCGCCCTGCCGGCCCACCTGGTGCCGTCCGCCGTCCTCGTGCTGGCCGCGCTGCCGCTCACCCCGCAGCACAAGATCGACCAGCGGGCACTGCCGGCGCCCGCCCGTCCGACCACGGCCGCGTCCGCCGAACCCCGCACCGAGCGCGAACGCACCCTGGCGGCCGTCTGGGCCCAGGTCCTGGGCGTCGACGCCGTCGGGGTGACGGACGACTTCTTCGACCTCGGCGGCGACTCGATCCTCGCCGCCCGCACCCTGACCCGGATCGCGGAGCGACTGGGCGCCCGGCTCACCCTCCGGGACGTCTTCACCGCGCGCACCGTCGCCGCCCTCGCCCAGCTGCTGGACGACCAGCACGCCGCCGCGCCGCCGGAGCCGATCCCGCGCGCCCCGCGCGCCCCGCGCGACTCGCCGCTGCCGCTGTCCAGCGCCCAGCGACGGCTCTGGTTCCTCGACGACCTCACCGCGGGCGGAAGCGAGTACAACACCGGCGTCGCCCTGCGGCTGCACGGAACACCCGACCCCGAGGCCCTGGGCCGGGCGCTGGGCCGGCTCGCGGCCCGCCACGACTCGCTGCGCACCACCTTCGCCACCGTCGACGGGCAGCTCGTCCAGCGCGTCGCCGAGGCCGGCGCCCTGCACCTGCGCACCGCCGACCTCGGCGCTCTGCCCGCACCGCAACGCGCCGAGGCGGCCGACCGCCTGCTGGCCGAGGAGCTGAGCCGCCCCTACGACCTGACGGACGGCCCGCTCGCCCGGACGGTGCTGATCCGGCTCACCGCCGAGGAACACCTGCTGCTGCTGGGGCAGCACCACATCATCACCGACGGCTGGTCGGTGGGCGTCCTCACCCGCGAACTGGCCGCGCTCTACCGGGCGGAGGTCTCCGGCGAGGCGGACGGGCTGCCCGTGCCCGCCCTCCAGTACCCCGACTTCGCGGCCTGGGAACAGCGCCGCCGGGCCGCCGGGGGCGGACCCGCGGACGCGGCGGACCTCGCCTACTGGAAGCGCTGCCTGGCGGACCTGCAGCCCCTGCAACTGCCCACCGACCGGCCCCGGCCCGCGCTGCGCACCACCGCCGGCGCGGCGCACCGCCACCACCTCCCGGCCGACCTGACGGCCCGGCTGCGGCACCTGGCCGCGGGGCGCGGCACGACGGTGTTCACCCTGTTCGCCGGGGCGTCCGCGCTGCTGTTCTCGCGCTACTCCGGCCAGCGGGACGTGGTGTTCGGCACCGTGACCAACGGGCGCGACCGCCGGGAGCTGGAGGAGGTGACCGGCTTCTTCGTCAACACCGTGGTGCTGCGCGCCGACGTGGACGGGAAGGCCACCGTCGACCGGTTCGTCGAGAGCGTGCGCACGACCCTGCTGGACGCCTTCGCCCACGCCGCGGTGCCGTTCGACCGGGTGGTCGAGGAACTGGCCCCACCCCGGGACCCCAGCCGGACCCCGCTGGTCCAGGTCCTGGTCGTCCAGCAGACCGGCATCACGCCGCCGCCCGCCGGGGGCCTGCGTTTCGAGGACCACCCGCTGCCCCGCCCGGCCGCCCGGTTCGACCTGGTGCTGGAGTTCACCCCGGAGGACGCCGGCGGCTGCGCGCTCACCGTGGAGTACAACACGGACCTGTTCGACCGGCGCACCGTGGCCCGGATGACCCGCCACCTGCACCGCCTGTTGGCGGAGATGGCCGACGGACCGCAGCGCACCCTCGCCGAACTCCCCATGCTCTCCGAGGAGGAGCAGCGCACCCTGATCGACGTCTGGAACCCGCCCGCGCGCACCCGGTGCGACCTCCCGGACACCGTGCTGCCCGGGCTGTTCGAGGCGAGCGCGGCCCGCACCCCCGAGCGGACCGCCGTGGTCTGCGGCCCGGTGCGGCTGGACTACGCGGAGGTGAACCGGCGCGCCAACCGCCTCGCGCGGCTGCTGGTCTCCCGCGGTGCGGGGCCGGAGCGGCTGGTCGCGGTCTGCCTGCCCCGCTCCGCCGAACTGCCGTCGGTGCTGTGGGGGGTGCTGAAGTCGGGCGCGGCGTACCTGCCGGTGGATCCCGGCTACCCGGCCGAGCGGGTCCGCTTCATGCTGGGGGACGCCGGGCCCGCCCTGGTCCTCGCCACCCGGGAGACGGCGGCCGCGCTGCCCGAGGACTGCCCCGTCCTGCTGCTGGAGGACTGCGCCGCCGCCGACTTCGCCGACTCCGACGGCCTCGCCGGCCTCGCCGACTCGACGGACACCGATCCGACGGACACCGATCCGACGGACGCCGATCCGACGGACGCCGACCGGCTGGGCCCGCTGCTGCCGGACCACCCCGCGTACGTCATCTACACCTCGGGGTCGACCGGCCGGCCCAAGGGCGTCGTGGTCACCCACCGCAGCGTCGTCGAGCTCGCCCGCTGGGCGCTGGAGCGGTTCGGGCCCGGCGGGCTGGACCACGTGGTCGCCGCCACCTCGCTCAACTTCGACGTGTCGGTCTTCGAACTGCTCTGCCCGCTGCTGGCGGGCGGGACCGTCGAACTGGTCGCCGACCTGTCCGCCCTCGCCGACGAGTCCGTCCCGCGGCAGGTCGGCCTGGTCAGCGGGGTGCCCTCGGTGATCTCCCGGCTGATCACCGGCGGCGCCGCCGCGGTCGACGCCGACACCGCCGTGCTGGCCGGCGAGGCCCTCTCCGCCCAGGCGCTGCGCGACCTGCGCGACGCCCTGCCCGGCAGCGCGATCGCCAACGTCTACGGCCCCACCGAGGCCACCGTGCATGCCACGGCCTGGTTCGCCGGCGACCGGCTGCCGGAGCAGGCGCCGCCGATCGGCCGACCGATCGCCCGGACCCGGGCCTATGTCCTCGACTACGCGCTGCGGCCGCAACCCCCAGGTGTGGTGGGCGAGTTGTATCTCGGTGGCGGCGGCCTGGCACGCGGCTACCTGGGCCGCGCCGGGCTGACCTCCGCCCGGTTCGTCGCCGACCCGTACGGCCTGCCGGGGGAGCGGATGTACCGCACCGGGGACCTGGTGCGCTGGAACGCCGACGGCGACCTGGAGTACCTCGGCCGGAGCGACCAGCAGGTCAAGGTCCGCGGCTTCCGGATCGAACTGGGCGAGGTGGAGGAGGCGTTGCGGCGTTGCGAGGGCGTCGCGGAGGCCGCCGCCACCGTCTACGAGGGCGACGGCACCAGGCGCCTGGTCGGCTATGTGGTGCCCGTCCCGGGCGGCCGGGTGGAACCCGAGGCGGTGCGCCGGGCGCTCGGCCTGGCACTGCCCGACTACCTGGTCCCCTCGACCGTCGTGCCGCTGCCGGCCCTGCCGCTCAACCCCAACGGCAAGCTCGACCGCGGCCGGCTTCCCGACCCGGGCCCCGCCGTGTCCGCCGTCCGTCACGTCGCCCCCCGCACCCCCACCGAGAGCGCGCTCGCCGTCATCTGGGCGGAGGTGCTGCGGCTGGAACGCGTCGGCGCGGACGACAACTTCTTCGACCTCGGCGGCGACTCGATCCTCGGCATCCAGGTGGTGGCCCGGGCCCGGCAGAGCGGGCTGCCGGTGACCTCCCGGGACCTCTACCGGCACCAGACGGTCGCCGCGCTGGCCCGCTGCGCGGACGCCGCCGAACGGCCGGCCGCCCCCGCCCCGGTGGCCGCGACCGGGGCCGGCGTGCTGACCCCGATCCAGCGCTGGTGGTTCGACCGGGCCGCCGGCCGCGCCGGCCACTTCAACCAGGCGCTCTCCCTCCTCCTGCGGGACGACCCGGACCCGGCGGCGCTGGAGGCCGCCCTGAACGACCTGGTCGCCCACCACGACGCCCTGCGCTCGGTCTTCACGGCCCCTGACGGCGCGGCCGGCGCCGCCGCCGACGTGCACTGGCACATCGACGACCGGGCACCCCGGATCCGGCTGGGCCGCCACACCGGACCGGACGGCGACAGCCCGCACTTCGGCCCCTTCGAGCTGAGCGGCGGGCCGCTGCTGCGCGCCGTGCTGCACGAGCGCGGGGCCGGGCTGGCGCCGGTCCTGCACCTGGCCGTCCACCACCTGGTGGTCGACGGGGTCTCCTGGCGGGTGCTGCTGGCGGACCTCGACGCCGCCTACCGGGCCCGCCGCGACGGGCGCGACGCGGCGGCGGCGCTGCCGGCGAAGTCCTCGTCGCTGCGCCAGTGGGCCGAGCGGCTCGGCGCGTTCGCCGCCGCGGGCGGCTTCGAGGACGAGACGGAGTACTGGTCGAGGGCCGTCCCGGCGCCGTCCGACTTGGGCGACAGGGGCGACAGGGGCGACGGGGACGGCGGAGCCGAGGCGTACGAGGCGTACGAGGCGCACGAGGCCGGCCCGTTCCCGGACGAGCTGACCGGCCCCGACGGCTACGCCTCGGCCCGCTCGGTGACCGTACGCCTCGGCCCCGCCGACACCGCCGCCCTGCTGCGCACCCTGCCCGACACCTACCGCACCCAGGCCAACGACGTGCTGCTCAGCGCCCTCGGCCGGGCCCTGTGCGCGGCCGGTGGGCCGGACCGGGTCGTGGTGGACGTCGAGGGGCACGGGCGCGAGGAGCTCTTCGCCGACCTCGACGTCAGCCGCACCGTCGGCTGGTTCACCACCCGGCACCCCGTCGCGCTGGCCGTGCCCGCCGAGGCCGACTGGGACACCGTCCTCAAGCAGGTCAAGGAACAGCTGCGCGCCGTCCCCCGCCGCGGCCTCGGCTTCGACGCGCTGCGCCACCTGGGGCGCCCCGGGACGGCCCCGGAAACCCCGGCCGCGCGGATCAGCTTCAACTACCTCGGCCGGATGGACGTCCAGGACGACCCGGACGACACCGCCGGGCTGTACCGTGGCACCTTCCGGGCCCTGGAACTGGACGCCGACCCGAGCGCCGGGCGCCCGCACGCCCTGGAGGTGGTCGGTCAACTCGACGGCGACGCGCTGGAGTTCACCTGGTTCTACGCCGAGGGGCGGCACCGGCGCGCCACCGTCGAGGCCTTGGCGGAACGATTCGCCGCGGAACTGGCCGACCTCGCCCGCCACGCGGCCCGCCCGGGCGCCGCCGGACGCACCCCGTCCGACTTCCCGCTGGCCCGGCTCGACCAGGCCGCCGTGGACCGGATCACCGGGGACGACCCGGGCGCGGTGGAGGACGTCCTCCCGCTGACGCCCACCCAGTCCGGCATGCTCTTCCACGGCCTCGCCGAGGAGGACAGCGGCGCCTACTTCCAGCAGCTGGACTTCGTCCTGGACGGCGTGCCCGACCCCGGGACGCTGGCCGCCGCCTGGCAGTGGGTGAGCGACCGCGCCTCGGTGCTGCGCGCCCACGTCCGCTGGCAGGACGTCCCCGAGCCGCTGCTGGTGGTGCGGCGCCGGGCGACCGTGCCGGTGACCCGGCTGGACTGGCGCGAGATCCCCGAGCGGGAGCACCGCGGCCGACTGGCCGACCTCCTGGACCGCGACCGGGCCCGGGGCCTCGACCTGGCGAGTGCCCCGCTCCAGCGCCTGGTGCTCATCCGCCTCTCCGACACCCGCGTGCGGGTGCTCTGGTCCTTCCACCACCTGATCCTGGACGGCTGGAGCCTCTTCCAGGTGCTGTCCGACGTCTTCGCCGTCCACGCGGCCCTGGCCCGGTCCGGGCCCGGCACGGCGGAGGTCCCGTACGGCACCGTGCCGGACCGCCGGCCCTACCGCGACTACGTGGCCTGGCTGCGCGAACGCGACCCGGCGGGGGCGGAGGAGTACTGGCGCCGTCGTCTCGCCGGGCTGACCGAGGCGACGCCGCTGCCCTACGACCGCGAGCCGCTGCGGAGCCACCGCGCGGAGTCCACCCAGGCCGTGCCGTTCACGCTGACCACCGACGCGACCCGGGCGCTGGAGGGGCTCGCGCGGACCTCGGGCCTCACCCTCGGCACCCTGGTCCAGGGCGCGTGGGCGATCCTGCTGGGCCGTCAGGCGAACCGGGACGAGGTGGTGTTCGGCACCACCGTGTCCGGGCGCCCGCCCGAGCTGCCCGGGGTCGAGGCGATGACCGGCCTGTTCATCACCACCCTGCCCACCCGGACCGCGGTGCCCGCCGACCGGAGCCTGCTGGACTGGCTCCGGGAGCTGCAGGAGGTGCAGAGCGAGGACCGGCGGCACGGCTTCGTCCCGCTCACCCGCCTGCGCGCCGCCACCGAACTCCCCGAGCAGACAGCCCTGTTCGACAGCATCGTGGTCGTCGAGAACTACCCGGTCGACGCCGACGCGGCCGCCGGGCACGGCCTGCGCCTGCGCGAGCTGGACGGCATCGAGACCACCAACTACCCGCTCACCCTGCTGGCCCACCCGGGGCCCGAACTGGACCTGCGCCTGTGCTACGACCCGCGGTCGTTCGACGCCGACACGGTCCGGCGGATGGCCGGGCAGCTCACGGCCCTGCTGACCGGCATGCCCGAAGGGGCCGGGCGCCCGCCCGCGCGACTGCCGCTGCTGACCGCCGGGGAGCGCCGGCGGATCCTCGCGGACTGGAACGACACGGCCGTCGACCGACCCGGGCGCAGCGTCGCCGAGCTCTTCGCCGAGCAGGTGCGCCGCACCCCCGACGCGATCGCCCTGGAGGCCGCGGACGAGCACCTCAGCTACCGTGAACTCGACGCCCGCGCAGCTGTGTTGGCCGGACGGCTGGCCGCGCTCGGAGTCGCCGCCGAGCGCCCGGTCGGCGTGCTGATGAACCGGTCCGTCGCCCTGGTCACCGTCCAGCTGGCACTGGTCCGCACCGGCGGCGTCTACGTGCCGCTGGACGGCCGGGCGCCGCGCGAGCGGCTGCACCGCATGCTGGCCGAGGCGGGCGCGGACCTGCTGCTCACCGACGAGGACTGGGCCCCGACGGCCGTCGAACTGCTTCCGGCAGAAGGGGTGTTGCGGGTCGACCGGCCCGACCCCGGCGAGCGGCCGCAGCCCGCCCTCGCGGCGGTCCACCCCGACCAGCTCCAGTACCTGATGTTCACCTCGGGCTCCACCGGCACCCCCAAGGGTGTCGCGGTGCGCCAGCGCGATGTCGCCGCGCTCGCCCGGGACCGCGCCTTCGCCGACCACGACCGGGTGCTGGTGCACTCCCCGCACGCCTTCGACGCCGCCACCTACGAGCTCTGGGTGCCGCTGCTGCGCGGCGGCACCGCCGTCCTGGCCCCGCCGGGGGACCTGGACGCCGCCGCCGTCCGCCACGCCGTCACCGAACGGGGCGTGCGCTGCCTGTGGCTGACCGCCGGGCTGTTCCGCCTCCTCGCCCAGGAGGACCCGGGCTGCCTGCGCGGCGCCCGCGAGGTGTGGACCGGCGGCGAGGCGGTGCCGGGCGCGGTCGTGCGCAAGGTCCTGGAGGCCTGCCCCGACCTCACCGTGGTGGACGGCTACGGCCCGACCGAGACCACCACCTTCGCCACCCGGCGGGCCTTCCGCGCCGGCGACCCGCTGCCCGCCGTGCTGCCGATCGGACGCCCGCTGGACAACACCCGGGTGTACCTGCTGGACGGTGTGCTCCAGCCGCAACCACCCGGCATCACCGGGGAGTTGTACATCGCCGGCGCCGGACTGGCCCGGGGCTACGCGGGCCGGCCCGGTGAGACCGCCGCCCGCTACCTCGCCGACCCCTTCGGGCCGCCCGGCAGCCGGATGTACCGCACCGGCGACACCGCCCGGTGGAGCGAGGACGGCGAACTGCACTTCGTGGGCCGCGCGGACGACCAGATCAAGATCCGCGGCTTCCGCGTGGAACCCGCCGAGATCGAGGCCCGGCTCACCGCCCACCCGGCCGTCGCCGAGGCCGTCGTCTCGCTGCACGAGGACGCGGGCCGCAAGCGGCTGGTCGCCCACCTGGTGCCGGCCGACGGCGCCGAGCCGCCCTCCGCCGCCGCGCTGCGCGCCCACCTGGCGGCCGACCTGCCCGACTACATGCTGCCCGCGGCCTTCGTCACGGTGCCCGAACTCCCGCTGACGGCCAACGGCAAGGTGGACCGCCGACGGCTGCCCGCCCCCGACTGGTCGGCGGCCGGGGAGCGCGCCCACCGCGACCCGGGCACCGACACCGAACGCCTCCTCGCGGCGATCTGGGCCGAACTGCTCGGCGTGGAAAGGGTCGGGGTCGACGACGACTTCTTCCTGCTCGGCGGCGACTCGATCCTCAGCATCCAGGTCGTCTCCCGCGCCCGGGCCGCCGGCCTCGCGCTCTCCCCCCGCGACCTGTTCCGCCACCCCACCGTGGCCGCGCTGGCCGCGGCCGCCGGCACCGTGGTCGCCGTGGCCGGCACCGAGCCGGTCAGCGGCGAGGTCGGCCTGACTCCCATCCAGCACTGGTTCCTCGACCCGCACCCGCCGTACACCGGGTACTTCAACCAGTCCGTGGTCGTGGAGACGCCCGGCCCGGTCGACCCGAAGGCGCTGCGCCGCGCGCTCACGGCCCTGTGGGCCCACCACGACGCCCTGCGCTGCCGGTTCACGGCCGGGGCGGACGGGATCTGGCAGCAGCACTGCGCCCCGGCGGACGGCGCCGCCCCCGACCTGCTGGAGGTCCACGACCTCGGCGACGAGGCCGCCGTCACCGAGGCCGCCCATGCCGGGTTCGACCTGGCCGCGGGACCGCTGCTCACCGCCCGCCTGCTGGTCCCCACCCCCGAGGCCACCGACGGCACCCGGCCCGCCCGGCTGCTGCTCGCCGTCCATCACCTGGTGGTCGACGGCGTCTCCTGGCGGGTGCTGCTGGAGGACCTGGAGACCGCCTACCGGCAGGCCGTGGAGGGCCGGCCGCTGCGGCTGTCCGCCCGCACCACCTCCGTCCGGGAGTGGACCCGCCGCCTGGCCGAGCACACTGCGGGCGGCGGCTTCGCCGACCAGCGCGCCCACTGGGCGGCCGCCGCCCGGGCCTGCGCGACCCCGCTTCCGGTGGACGGCGACGGCGGCAACACCGCCGCCGACCTGCGCAGCGTGACGGTCCGGCTGGACCGCGAGCGCACCGACGGCCTGCTGCGCGAGGTCCCCGGGGTCTACCGCACCCGGATCGACGACGTCCTGCTCACCGCCCTGGGCCGGGTGCTGGCCGACTGGACCGGGCGGCGCACCGTCGCGATCGGACTGGAGGGGCACGGCCGCGAGGACCGGCTGTTCGAGGACCTCGACCTGTCCCGTACGGTCGGCTGGTTCACCTCCCTCCACCCGGTCGCCCTGGCCGTCCCGGACGGCGACTGGGGCACCGCGCTGAAGGCCGTCAAGGAGCAGCTGCGGGCGGTGCCGGACCGCGGCGTCGGGTACGGCGCGCTGCGCCACCTCGCCCGGGACGAGGGGCTGGCGAACGCGCCGGCCCCCGGCATCACCTTCAACTACCTGGGCCGCTTCGACTGGTCCGTGGACGGCGCCGCGCTGGTGCGCGCCGTCCCCGGTGGCCTCGGCGGCGCGGAGGCGCCCGGCACGGAGCGCCCGCACCTGCTGGACGTGGTCGCCCGGGTCGACGGCGACGAGCTGGAGATCAGCTGGTACTACAGCGCCGGCCGGCACCGCGAACAGACCGTCACCGAACTCGCGGACGCCGTGCTGCGCGCGCTGGAGGGGATCGTCGCCCACTGCGCCCGCCCGGACGCCGGCGGCCGCACCCCCGCGGACTTCCCGCTGGCCCGTCTGGACCAGGCGGCGGTGGACCGGGTCGCCGGGGACGGCCGCGCCGTCGCGGACCTGTACCCGCTGACGCCCATGCAGGCGGGCATGCTCTTCCACAGCCTGCTCGACCCGGACGGCCGCACCTACCTCAACCAGGTCCAGCTGGTCCTGTCCGGGGTCACCGACCCGCAGGCGCTGGCCGAGGCCTGGCAGCGGACCGCGGACGCCAACCCGGTGCTGCGCACCCGGCTCACCTGGCAGGACACCGCCGAGCCACTCCAGGTCGTCCAGCCGCGGGTGACGGTCCCGGTGACCCACCACGACTGGACGGACCGGCCGGCCGACCTCGTCGAGCGGGAGACGGCCCGGCTGCTCGCCGAGGACCGGCAGGCCGGTATCGACCTGGGTACCGCCCCGCTGATGCGGCTGTCCCTGGTCCGGCTGACCCCGACCCGGGTGCGGGTGCTGTGGACCTTCCACCACGTCCTGCTCGACGGGTGGAGCGCCGCCCAGATCTTCGACGAGGTGTGCGAGCGGTACGCCGCGCTGACCACCGGGCAGCAGCCGAGGCTCACCGAACGCGCCCCCTTCGGCGACTACCTGCGCTGGCTGTCCGAACAGGATCCGGCCCGGGCCGAGCAGTACTGGCGCGACACCCTGGCGGGCTTCCCCGCTCCCACCGAACTGCCCCGGGACCGCCGCCCGGCCGAGGCCCACCGTGCCTCCTCCACCGCGTCGGTGCGGGTGAGCCTCGGCGCCGAGCTGTCGGAGCGGCTGCGGACGACCGCCCGGCAGGCGGGCCTGACCGTCAACACCGTGCTGCAGGGCGCCTGGGCGCTGCTGCTCTCCCGCTACGGCGGCGGGGACGACGTGGTGTTCGGCACGATCGTCTCCGGCCGGCCGGCCGAACTCCCGGGCGTGACCGCGATGGTGGGCCTGTTCATCAACGCCCTGCCCACCCGGGTGCGGATCGACGCCCGGCGCCCGCTGCTGGACTGGCTGCGGGAGCTGCAGGACGCCCAGTCGGAGGCCCGCCGGTACGACTTCGTCTCCCTGGCGCAGCTCCAGACCTGGAGCGAACTGCCGGGTGGCACCGGCCTGTTCGACAGCATCGTGGTCTTCGAGAACTACCCCTTCGACGAGGGGGCGCTGACCCGGCACGGCCTGGGTGTGGCGACCGAGCGCGTCCTGGAACCGACCAACTACCCGCTCAGCGTGGTGGTGGCCCCCGGCGAGGCCATCGAGGTCGACCTCGACCACGACCCGGCCCTCTTCGACGCCGGGACGGTCGAGCGGCTCGGGGCGAGCCTGCGGACCCTGCTGGCGGCGCTGGCGACCGGCCTCGACCGGTCGGCGGAGGACCTGCCGCTGCTGGAGCCGGGCCGGGGCCGTGAGCTGGTGGAACGTTTCGGCGGAGCGGTCGTCGAGGCACCGCGGCTCACCCTGCCCGAGGCCTTCGCCCGGCAGGCCGCCCGGACGCCCGACGCCCCGGCCGTCCGCTCCGCCGGGGCGCGACTGACCTACCGGGAACTCGACGAACGGTCCAACCGGCTGGCCCGGCTGCTGATCGCGGCCGGCGCGGGCCCCGAGCGGTTCGTCGCCCTCGCGCTGCCCCGCACCGCCGACGTGGCCGTGGCCCTGCTGGCGGTGCTCAAGAGCGGCGCCGCCTACCTGCCGGTGGACCCGGGCTACCCGGCCGAGCGGATCGCGTTCCTGTTCGCGGACGTCCGGCCCGACGCCGTGGTCACCGACACCGCGACCCGAGGACGGATCCCGCAGGGCCCGTTCACCCGGATCCTGCTGGACGACCCCGGGTGCGCCACCCGGCTGGCCGCCCTCCCCGGCGACGCCGTGGGCGAGCGGGAGCGGCTCGGCGCTCTGCTGCCGGAGCACCCCGCCTACGTCATCCACACCTCCGGCTCCACCGGCCGCCCCAAGGGCGTGGTGGTCGCCCACGCCTCGGTGCTCGCCCTGACCGACTGGGCGGCGGCCGAGTTCGGCGGCCGAGGCCTGCACCACGTGGTCGCCGCCACCTCGCTGAACTTCGACGTGTCGGTGTTCGAGATCTTCTCGCCGCTGCTGTCCGGCGGCTGCGTGGAACTCGTCCCGGACCTCCTGGCGCTGGCCGAGCGCCCCGGGCCGGTCCGGGCCGGCCTGCTCAGCGCCGTGCCCTCGGCACTCGGCGGCCTGCTCGCGCAGGACGCCGTGCACCTCGGCGCGGACACGGTCGTCCTGGCCGGCGAGGCACTGCCCGCCCGGACGGTGCGCCGGCTGCGCGAAGCCGTCCCCGGCTGCCGGGTGCTGAACATCTACGGCCCCACCGAGGCCACCGTCTACGCCACCGCCTTCGCCTGCGACCCCGCCGACCCCGACCGCGACCCGCCGATCGGCCGACCCGTCGGCGGTGCCCGGGCCTACGTCCTGGACCACCGGCTGCGCCCGGTGCCCGTCGGCGCGCCGGGGGAGCTGTACCTGGGCGGCACCGGCGTGGCGCGCGGCTACCTGGGCCGCCCCGGGCTGACCGCCGCCCGGTTCCTGCCCGACCCGTTCGGCCCCGCCGGCCGCCGGATGTACCGCACCGGCGACCTGGTGCGCTGGACGGCCGACGGTGACCTCGTCTACCTCGGCCGCGCGGACGACCAGGTCAAGGTGCGCGGGTTCCGGATCGAACTCGGCGAGGTCGAGGCCGCGCTCGCCCGCCACCCACGGGTGTCGGCGGCGGCCGCCCGGGTGGTCGAACACGACGGCCACCGGCGCCTGGTGGGCTACGCGGTGCCCCGCGACGGCGCGCTGCCGGACGCCGCCGAGTGGCGTACCTTCCTCGGGCACACCCTCCCCGACCACCTGGTACCCGCACTGGTGGTGCCGCTGGAGCGGCTGCCGCTCGGCGCCACCGGCAAGCTCGACCGCCGGGCCCTGCCCGAGCCGGTGTGGGCCGCCCCGGCCGCCGCCGGCGCCCGGCCGCCCCGCACCGACGCCGAGCGCGCCCTCGCCGCGATCTGGTGCGAGACGCTCGGCCTGCCCGAGGTGAGCGCCGACGACAACTACTTCGCGCTCGGCGGCGACTCGATCCTGGGCATCCAGATCGTCTCCGCGGCCCGCCGGGCCGGCCTCGCCCTGACCCCCCGGCACCTCTTCGCCCACCAGACCCTGGCCGAACTCGCCCTCGCCGCCGAGGAGTCACCGACCCCGGCGGTGGCCGCCGAACAGGGCCCGGTGGTCGGCGAGGCCCCGCTCACCCCTGTCCAGCACTGGCTGTTCGACACCCTCGGCGGCGACCCGGCCCGCCTCACCCAGTCGGTCTCCTTCCGCCTCGACCCGGACACCGACGAGACCCTGCTGCGGGCCGCGCTGGCGGCCGTCCTGGAACAGCACGACGCCCTGCGCCTGCGGTTCGAACCGCTCGGCGACGGCCGGTGGCGCCAGCACGGCACCCCGCCCGGCGACGCACCGGACCTGCGCACCCACCGGCTGCCCGCCGCCGGCTCGCCGCAGCGGCGCGAAGCCGTGCTGGGCGGGCTGGCCGAGCGCCTCGCCGACGGCTTCGACCTGGCCGCCGGACCGCTGCTGCGGGCCGCGCTGTGCCGCTTCGAGGGCGAGCGGCACCCGGTCCTGCTGCTGGCCGCGCACCACCTGGTGGTGGACGCGGTGTCCTGGCGGCTGATCCTGGAGGACCTGGACACCGCCCACCGCGCGCTGCGCGCCGGGCAGCGGCCCGACCTCGGACCCAAGAGCACCTCGTTCCGGGCCTGGGCCGAGCGGCTGGCCGCGCACACCGCGGCCGGCGGCTTCGACGGGGAACGCACCCACTGGTACGACACGGACCGCGACGCCGCGACCGCCCTGCCGAGAGACCTCGACGGCGCCAACACCGCCGCCGTCGAGGAGTCGCTGACCGTCGCGCTGGACACCGAGGACACCCACCGGCTGCTGCGGGACGTCCCGGAGGCGTACCGCACCCGGGTCGACGACGCCCTGCTCTGCGCCCTGGGCCGGGTGCTGGCCCGCTGGAGCGGACGGGACCGGGTGACCGTCGCCCTGGAGAGCCACGGCCGCGAGGAACTGTTCGACGGGATCGACCTGGCCCGCACCGTCGGCTGGTTCACCGCGATGTACCCCGTGGTCCTGGACGTGCCCCGGGGCGCCGACACCGGCACCGCGCTGAAGACCGTCAAGGAGAACCTGCGCGCCGTGCCGCACGGCGGCCTGGGCTACGGCGCGCTGCGCCACCTGCGGCCGGAGCCCGACCTGCCCGACCTGCCGCAGATCGGCTTCAACTACCTGGGCCGACAGGACTGGCACCCCGCCCCCGGCGGCCTGCTGCACTCCCCGGACGGCCCGCTCACCGGCGGCATGGACCGCGCCGCGCGCCGGCCCCACCTGCTGGACGTGCTCGGGCGGGTCAGCGCGGGGCGGCTGACCTTCACCTGGTCGTACTCCCGCGAGGTGCACCACCGCGCGACCGTCGCCCGGCTCGCCGCCGAACTCCTCGACGAGCTGCGGGAGATCGTCCGCCACTGCGCCGAACCCGGCGCGGGCGGCCGCACCCCCGCCGACTTCCCGCTGGCCCGCCTGGACCAGGCGGCGGTCGACCGGCTGGCCGGCACCGGACGGGACGTCACGGACATCCAGCCGCTCACCCCCACCCAGACCGGCATGGTGGTGCACGGCCTCGACGAGGCCGAACACGGCCTGTACGTCGAGCAGATCACCTTCGTCCTGGACGGCGCCCGCGACCCGCGGCTGCTGGCCGCCGCCTGGCAGCACGTCGTCGACCGCACCCCCGTGCTGCGCACCGCCGTCGCCCTGAACGGCGTGCCCGTGCCGCTCCAGGTGGTCCACCGGGAGGTGACGCTCCCGTCCACCGAGCACGACTGGAGCGGGCTGACGGAGGCGGAGCGCGAGGCACGGCTGGAGCGGCTGCTCGCCGAGCAGCGGTCCCGCCCGCTGGCCCTGGACCGGGCCCCGCTGCTGCGGCTCGACCTGATCCGGCTCGGGCCGGACGCGGTGCGGGTGGTGTGGACCTTCCACCACGTCCTGCTGGACGGCTGGAGCGTCTTCCACGTCCTGTCGGACGTGCTGGCCGCCCATGCCGCGCTCACCCGCGGCGAACGGCCCGGCCTGCCCGAGCGCCGGCCCTTCGCGGACTACGTCGCCTGGCTCGCCGCCCGCGACACCGCGGCCGCCGCCGAGCACTGGCGTGGCGTGCTCGCGGACCTCGTCGCGCCCACCGCGCTGCCCTACGACCGCAGGCCCGCCCTGGGTGAGACGGCCCGCTCCGGCGAGTGGCTGTCGCACCGGCTGAGCGCGGCCGAGACGGAACGGCTCCAGGACTTCGCCCGCCACCACCGGCTCACCCTCAACACCCTGGTGCAGGGCGCCTGGGCGCTGCTGCTCTCGCGCTGGAGCGGGCAGTCGCGGGTCTGCTTCGGTACCACCGTCTCCGGGCGCCCGGCCGAGCTGACCGGCTCGGACGGCATCATCGGCCTGTTCATCACCACCCTGCCCGCCCGGGTCGCCGTCGACGGGGCGCAGCCGTGCGCCGCCTGGCTGCGCGCCCTGCAGGAGGACCGGGCGGAGGACCGCCGGTACGACCACCTGTCGCTGGCCGGGATGCACGGGTTGAGCCAGGTCGCGCCCGGGACACCGCTGTTCGAGAGCCTGGTGGTGCTGGAGAACTACCCGGTCGGCGATGCCACGGCCGGTGCGCACGGCCTGCTGATCCGCGGGCTGGACGCCCGGGAGGCCACCAACTACCCGCTCACCGTGGTGGTTTCGCCCGGCGAGCGGCTCACCGTGGAACTCGGCCACGACCCGCGCTACCTCGACCGCGCGACCGCCGAGCAGCTGGCCGCCCAACTGCTGCACACCATCGCCGCGTTGGCGGGCACGGACGGCAGCACACGGCTGGACGACCTCGACGTGCTGGCGCCCGGGCAGCGGGAGCGGCTGCTGCGCGGACCGGCCCGCCCGGCGCTGGACGCCCCCGCCCCGGCCACCCTGCCCGCCCTGGTCGAGGCCGCCGTGGACCGGTGGCCGGCCGCCACGGCGCTGAGCGCCCACGGCCAGGAGCTGTCCTTCGCCCGGCTGGAGGCGCACGCCAACCGGCTGGCCCACCGGCTGATCGCCCGCGGCGCCGGCCCCGGCGAGGTCGTCGCCCTGCTGCTGCCGCGCTCGGCGGACACCGTGCTCGCCCAGCTGGCGGTGGCCAAGACGGGCGCCGCCTTCCTGCCCGTCGACCCCAACTATCCGGACGAACGCGTCGAGTTGATGCTGCGCGACGCGGCACCGGCGCTGACCCTGGACACCAAGGAGGTCGCGGCGCTGCTGGCCGCCCCGCCGGACGGCGTCCCCGACCACCGCCCCACCGACACCGACCGGACCCGCCCGCTCGACCTGGACGACCCGGCCTACGTCATCTACACCTCCGGCTCCACCGGCACCCCGAAGGGCGTGGTCGTCACCCACCGCGGGCTCGCGGCGTTCGCCGCCGCCGAGGCCGAGCACTACCGGGTAGCCCCGGGGGACCGGGTGCTGGCCTTCGCCACCCCCAGCTTCGACGCCTCCGTCCTCGAACTGTGCATGGCCCTGCCGCACGGCGCCCGGCTGGTGGTGCCCGAACCCGGACCGCTGCTCGGCGCCCGACTGGCCGAGGTACTGCGGGCGGAGCGGATCACCCACACCCTGCTGCCCCCGGCCGCCCTCGCCACCCTGCCCTCCGACACCCCCGGCACTCTGCCCGCGCTGAGGACCCTGGTGGTCGGCGCCGACGCGTGCGGCGCCGAACTCGTCGCCCGCTGGGCCCCGCACCACCGCATGGTCAACTCCTACGGCCCCACCGAGGCCACCGTGGTCGCCACCTGGTCCGCCCCACTGGCGCCGGACGGTGCCGCGCCACCGATCGGCCGCCCGCTGCCCGCCACCGGCGCGTACGTCCTGGACACCCGGCTGCGGCCGGTCGCCGACGGCGTGCCGGGCGAACTGTGGCTGAGCGGACCGTCCCTGGCCCGCGGCTACCTGGGCCGGCCCGGCCTGACCGCCGCCCGCTTCACCGCCGACCCGTTCGGGCCGCCCGGCAGCCGGATGTACCGCACCGGGGACCTGGTGCGCCGGGACCGCTCCGGCGAGCTGCACTACCTGGGCCGCACCGACCACCAGCTCAAACTGCGCGGCCACCGGATCGAGGCCGGCGAGGTCGAGGCCGTGCTGACCCGCCACCCGGGCGTACTGGACGCCGTGGTGAGCGTCCGGGAGGACGAGCCGGGGTTGCCCCGGCTGGTCGCCCACCTGCTGGTCGCCCCCGGCGCCGAGCCACCGACCGCCGCCGAACTGCGCGCGCTGGCCGCCCGCTCGCTGCCCGGCCACATGGTCCCCTCGGCCTTCGCCGTCCTCGACCGCTTCCCGCTCACCGCGAGCGGCAAGACCGACCGCGCCGCGCTGCCCGCGCCCCGACCGGTCGAGGAGGAGCCGGCCGAGCGGCTGGCGCCCCGCACACCCACCGAGGAGGCCGTGGCACGGATCTGGGCCGAGACCCTCCGGACGGCCGTGGGCGTGACGGACGACTTCTTCCTGCTGGGCGGCGACTCCATGCGCGCCCTGCTGATCGCCTCCCGCGCCAACGATGCCTTCGGCGTCACGCTCACCCCCCGCGACGTCCTGGTCTCCCGCACCGTGGCCGCCCTGGCGGACCTGGTGGAGGAACAGGTGCTGAGCGAACTCGAAGACGCCGCGTTCGGCGGCCCCGACGATGACGAACGGTGAGGATCCGACGACCATGACGCCTTCGAAGCGAGACCGCGCCGCGGCCCTGCCCGCCGACCTGCGGGAAGCCCTGCGGCTCCGGCTGGCCGGACGGTCCGGCGCCGCCGAGGGGGGCATCCCGCGCGCCGACCGCGGCCTCCCGCTGCCGCCCTCCTTCGTCCAGCAGCGCCTGTGGTTCCTGGACCGGCTGCGGCCCGGCGACCCCCGCTACAACAGCGCCGTCGCCGTCCGGTTCACCGGCCCGCTGGAGCGCACCGCGCTCGCCGGGGCGCTGGCCGCCGTCACGGCGCGCCACGAGGGGCTGCGGACCACCTTCGACGAGACCGACGGCCGGCCGGTCCAGACCGTACGGCCGGCCGAGCCGCCGCCGCTGCCGGTCCGGGAGAGCAGCGGGCCGCAGGACCTCGACACGCTCCTGCGCGAGGAGTACTCCCGCCCCTTCGACCTGCGGCAGGGGCCGCTGCTGCGCGCCCTGCTGGTGCGCGAGTCCGACACCTCGCACGTCCTGCAACTGACCGCGCACCACATCGTCACCGACGGCTGGTCGATGGGCGTCGTCCTGGACGAGCTGTGCACCGCCTACGACGCCCTGGCCCGGGGCGTGCGACCGCAGCTGCCCCCGGTGGCCACCCAGTACCCGGACTTCGCGGTCTGGCAGCGCGAGCAGCTCTCCGGCGACCGACTGGACAGACAGCTGACGTACTGGAAGGGGAAGCTGGCCGGAGCGGTGCCGCCCGAGCTGCCGCTGGACCGGCCGCGCCGCGGCGAGGAGGCGGGCCCCGGAGCCGTCCACACCTTCACCGTGCCCGCCCGGCTCACCACCCGGCTGCGCGAACTCGCGGCCGAGCGGCACGGCACGCTCCACACCGTCCTGGTCGCCGCCACCCAGGCCCTGCTGGCCCGCTGGTCCGGCCAGGAGGACGTCACCGTCGGCTCCCTGACACCCGGGCGCTCCCGCACCGAGCTGGAGCGGGCCGTCGGCTGCTTCGTCAACACCGTGGTGCTGCGCACCCGGGTGGAGTCCGCCGGCTCCTTCCGCGCGCTGCTGGCGGCCGCCACCGAGACCGGCAACGACGCGCTCGCGCACGGTGACACGCCCTTCGAGCGGCTGGTCGAGGCGGTCGGCGCGCCCCGCGAGGCCGGCCGCAACCCGCTGTTCGACGTACTCGTCCTGCTGCACCCGGCGCCGTCCGCGGCCGACGCCCCGCACGGGCTGGCGCTCTCCCCGGTCGCCGTGCCCCGACAGGCCGCCACCTTCGACCTCAGTGTGGAGTTCGTCCCGGACGGCGAGGCGCTCACCGGTGCGCTGGAGTACCGCGCCGACCTCTTCGACGCCGGCACCGCACGACGGATGACCGACCAGCTGCTGCGGCTGCTGGAGGGCGCCGCCGCCGAACCGGACCGCCCGATCGGCACCCTGCCGCTGCTCTCCGCGCGGGAGACCGGGCAGCTGACCCGGGAGTGGAACGCCACCGAACTGCCCGTGGCGGACACCACCTACCCCGAACTGCTGCAACGCCGGGCGGCGCTGACCCCGGACGCCCCGGCGCTGGTCGCCGGGACGGCGTGCCTCGACTACGCGACGCTCAACGCCCGCGCCAACCGGCTCGCCCACCACCTCATCGCGCTCGGCGCCGGCCCCGAACGACTCGTCGCACTGCGCCTGCCGCGCACCGCCGACATGGTCATCGCGATGGTCGCCGTCTGGAAGGCCGGCGCCGGCTACCTGCCGCTGGACCCGGCGCTGCCGGCCGAGCGGGTCCGCCAACTCCTGGACGACGCCCGCCCGGCCCTGGTCCTGGACGAGGCGGCGCTGCGCGCGCTGCCCGCCACCGGGCCGGACACCGACCCCACCGACGCCGACCGGAGCGCCCCGCTGCACCCGGCGAACACCGCGTACGTGCTCCACACCTCCGGCTCCACCGGCCGCCCCAAGGGCGTCGCCGTCCCGCACCGGGCGCTGGTGAACCTGCTGGCCGCCCACCGGGCGGGCTTCGTCGCCGACACCGGCGGCGGACCGCTGCGCGTGGCGCTGACCGCCTCGTTCTCCTTCGACACCTCCCTGGAGGGCGTGCTGCTGATGGCCGACGGCCACCCGCTGCACCTGGTCGACGAGGCGACCCGGATGGACCCGGCGGCCCTGGTCGAGTACGTCGTGCGGCACCGCGTCGACTTCCTCGACGTGACCCCCTCCTACCTGCGCCAACTGCTGCCCGCCGGGCTGCTCGACGACCCGCGGCACCGCCCGCGGGTGCTGATGCTCGGTGGCGAGGCGGTCGGGCCCCGGCTCTGGCGCGAACTCGCCGGGCGCCCGGACACCGCCGCCTACAACTACTACGGCCCCACCGAGTGCACGGTCGACGCGCTGGCCTGCCGGATCGCCGGAGCGGACCGGCCGCTGGTGGGCCGTCCGCTGCCCAACGTCCGGGCGTACGTCCTGGACGGCCGGCTGCAACCGGTGCCGCCCGGGGTGAGCGGCGAACTCCACCTGGCGGGCCGGCAGATCGCCCGCGGCTACCTCGGGCGGCCGGGGCTGACCGCCGCCCGCTTCCTCGCCGACCCCTTCGGCCCGCCCGGCAGCCGGATGTACCGCACCGGCGACCTTGCCCGCTGGACCGCCGACGGGCGCCTGGAGTACCTCGGGCGCGCCGACGACCAGGTCAAGGTGCGCGGCCACCGGATCGAACCCGGCGAGGTCGAGGCCGCGCTGCTCGACCTGCCCGAGGTCACCGCCGCCGCCGTCGCCGCCGTGCCCGACGCGCGCGGCCACATCCGGCTGGCCGCCTACCTGGTCCTCGCCGAGGGAGCGGCCCGCCCGGCCGCAGACCTGAGGGCGGCCCTGCGGCGGGTGCTGCCCGACCACCTGGTGCCGTCCTCCTTCACCGAGCTGGACGCCCTGCCGCTCACCGTCAGCGGCAAGCTGGACCGTCGCGCGCTGCCCGCCCCCGAACCCGAAACCGGCGTTCGGGAAGGGGAGTTCACCGCGCCGCGCACCCCCGAGGAGGAGACCCTCGCCCGGATCTGGGCCGAGGTGCTGGGCGTGCCCAGGGTCGGTGTCACGGACAACTTCTTCGAGCTCGGCGGCGACTCCATCCTGAGCATCCAGGCGGTCTCCCGCGCCCGCGCGGCCGGCCTGCGGATCGGCTCCCAGGACGTCTTCCGCCACCAGACCGTCGCCGACCTGGTCGCCGCGGTCCGCCCGGCCACCGCCGCGGCCGCCCCCCGGCCGCGGCACGGGGACGGACCGGCCCCGCTGACCCCGGTCCAGGAATGGTTCTTCGCCGCCCACGGCCCACAGAGCCGCTTCAGCATGTCGATGCTGCTCGACCTGCCGCAGCAGCTCGACGAACCGGCCCTGGAACGGGCGCTGCGGGCCGTCGTGTCCGCCCACCCGGCGCTGCGCACCCGGTTCACCCTGGGCGCGGACGGCTGGCGCCAGCAGCCGGTCGAGGCCCCGGACACCGCCCCGCTGACCCGGCTCGATCCGGCGGCGGACCGGGCCGAGGCCGCCGACGCCGCCCGCGCCGCCCTCGACCCGGCCACCGGCGAACTGCTGCGCGCCGTCCTGCTGCGCGACGTCCGTCCGGGCCCGGCAGGCGAGGCCCGTCCCCAGCTCTTCCTGACGGCCCACCACCTGGCCGTGGACAGCTTCTCCTGGCGGGTACTGCTCGCCGACCTGGAACAGGCCTACCGGCAGGCGGCGGCGGGCGCCGAACCGCTCCTGGCACCCGAGCCCACCCCGTTCACCGACTGGGCCCGCGACCTCAGCGAACTGGTCCGGTCCGGCGGGCTCGACGAGGACCTGCCGTACTGGACGGCCGAAGCGGGGGCACCGGCCGAGCCGCTGCCCGTCGACCACCCCGGAGGCACCCCGTCGGCCGGCTCCGTGCGCACCCTGCGCACCCGGCTGGACCGCGCCACCACCGAGGCGCTGCTGCGGAAGGTCCCCGAGGTCTACCGGACCCAGGTCAACGACGTCCTGCTGAGCGCACTGGGCCGGGCCCTCGCCGACTGGACCGGCACCGGGGAAGTCACCGTCGCACTGGAGGGCCACGGCCGGGAGGACCTGTTCGACGGGCTGGACCTCTCCCGGACCGTCGGCTGGTTCACCACCCAGTACCCCGTCACCCTCACCCCGGTCGGCCCGGCCGACGCGCCGGACTGGGCCGCCACGCTCAAGCAGGTCAAGGAGCGGCTGCGGGCCGTACCCCGCCGCGGCCTGGGCTACGAGGCCCTCGCCCGCCTGGGCTCACCCGACCCGGCCGCCCGCCCCCTGCGGGACGTCCCGCTGCCACAGGTCTGCTTCAACTACCACGGGCAGTGGACCGCCCCCGCGGCCGGCGACTTCGCCCCCGCCGGCGACACCCCCGGCCGGGACCTCGCCCCGCACGAGCCGCTGGACCACCTGCTCGACGTCTCCGCCGTGGTCGCCGACGGCGAGCTGGAACTCACCTGGCACTACAGCGACCAGGCACACGAGACGGCCACCGTCCAGGCCCTGGCCCGGGCCACCGCCGACGCGCTGACCGCCGTCGTCGAGCACTGCGCCCGCCCCGACGCGGGCGGCCGCACCCCTTCCGACTTCCCGCTGGCCGGCCTCGACCAGGCCGCCGTGGACCGGATCGTCGGCGACGGGCGGGACGTCGAGGACCTGCTGCCGCTCACCCCGCTCCAGGAGGGCATGCTCTTCCACCGCCTGGTCGGCGGCCCGGACGACGTCTACGTGGACCAGGCCGCCCTGCTGCTGGAGGGCGTGGGCGACCCGCACGCGTTCGCCCTCGCCTGGCAGCGGGTCGCCGACCGCACGCCCGCGCTGCGCACCTCCGTGCGGTGGGAGGGCGTCCCCCGCCCGCTGCAGGTGGTGCGCCGCGGCGTCCGGCTGCCGGTGACCCACCTGGACCTGCGGGCGCTCGACCCGCGCGAGCGCGCCGACCGGCTGGCCCGGCTGCGCGCCGACGACCTCGCCCAGGGGCTGGACATCGCCACGGCGCCGCTGACCCGGCTCACCCTGGTCCGGCTGCCCGAGGCCCGCCTGCAGCTGCTGTGGACCTCCCACCACCTGATCCTGGACGGCTGGAGCCTGGCCCAGGTGCTCACCGACGTGTTCGAGGAGTACGCGGCGCTGGGGCCTGTCCGGCGGATGTCGTCGGATCCGGCAAGATCCGCCGGACAGGCCCTGGCCACCGGGGGTGCGCCGACCCCGGCCGTGCGCCGCCCGTTCGCCGACTACGTCCGCTGGCTGGCCGACCAGGACGACGAGGCCGCCCGCGCGCACTGGCGGGGCGTCCTGGCGGGCTTCGCCACCGCGACCCCGCTGCCCGCCGACCGGGTGCGCCGGGGGGCCCACCGGGCCCGGTCGGCGGACACCCACACCGCGCGCCTGTCCGAGGAGGCCTCCGAGCGCCTGGCCCGCACCGCCCGGCAGGCCGGGCTGACCCTCGGCACCGTGGTCCAGGGAGCCTGGGCACTCCTGCTGTCCCGCTACAGCGGCGAGCCGGACGTCCTGTTCGGCACGACCGTCTCCGGCCGCCCCGAGGAACTGCCCGGCGTCGAGTCGATGATCGGCATGTTCATCAACACCCTGCCCACCAGGGTCCGGGTGGACGGCCGCCGCCCCGCCGCCGCCTGGCTGCGGGAACTGCAGGAGGCCCAGGCCGAGGGCCGGCGCCACGCTGCGGTGTCCCTCGCCGAGCTCACCGGGTTCAGCGACGTACCGCGCGGCAGCGCGCTGTTCGACAGCATCGTCGCCTTCGAGAACTACCCCTTCGACGACGCCCGCACGGCCGGCACCGGGGTGCGCCTCGCGGAGGTCTCCTCCCGGGACGCCACCAACTACCCGCTGGTCCTGCGCGCCCACCAGGGGGTGCACCTCGGCTTCGACCTGGCCTACGACCCGGAGCTGTTCGACGCCGGGACCGTCCGCGGCCTCGCCGAGCGGCTGTGCCTGCTGCTCACCGAACTGGCCGGGGGACTGGACCGCCCGCTGCGCGCCCTGGCCTGGACCACCGTCGAGGAGCGGCACCGCCTGCTGGTCGACCGGAACGGCACCGCGCACGGCCGGCCCGCCCACACCCTGGTGGACCTCTTCGAGGCGCAGGCCGCCCGCATCCCGCACGCCGAGGCGGTCACCTGCGGAGCCGAGCACCTCGACTACGCCACCCTGGACGCCAGGGCCGGCCGGCTCGCCCACCGGCTGGCCGAACTCGGCGCCGGGCCCGAGCGGTTCGTCGCCCTCGCCCTGCCCCGGACGGCCGAGCTGGTGGTGGCCGTCCTCGCCGTCCTCAAGACCGGCGCGGCCTATCTGCCGCTCGACCCGGGCCTGCCGGCCGAGCGCCGCGCCCAACTGCTGTGCGATGCCGCCCCGGTGGCCCTGGTGACGTCCTCGGCCGAAACCGCCGAGGTGCCCGTCCTCGCGCTGGACGACCCGCGGGTGCGCGCCGACCTGGCCCGTCGCCCGGCCGGACCGCCCGCCCCCGGTCACCGGCCACTTCCCGACAACCCCGCCTACGCCATCTTCACCTCCGGCTCCACCGGCCGCCCCAAGGGCGTCGTGGTGCCCCACGCCAACGTGGTGCGGCTGTTCGAGCAGACCCGGGAGCTGTTCGGCTTCGGTGCCCAGGACGTCTGGACGCTCTTCCACTCCTACACCTTCGACTTCTCGGTGTGGGAGCTGTGGGGCCCGCTGCTGCACGGCGGCCGGCTCGTCGTCGTGCCCGAGTCCACCGCCCGCTCGCCGGAGGACTTCCTGCGGCTGCTCGCCGACGAGCGGGTCACCGTGCTCAACCAGACCCCGTCCGCGTTCTACCCGCTGATCCGCGCGGACGCCGAGAACCCGCGCGAACTCGCCCTGCGCACGGTGGTCTTCGGCGGTGAGGCGCTGGACGTCACCCGGCTCGCCGACTGGTACGCCCGCCACCCGCAGGACGCGCCGCGACTGGTCAACATGTACGGCATCACCGAGACGACCGTGCACGTCACCCACGCCCCGCTGGACCGGGCGACCGCCGCCGCCGGCGGCCCGGGCCCGATCGGCACCGGCATCCCGGACCTGCGGCTGTACGTGCTCGACGCCGACCTCGCCCCGGTGCCCCCCGGCGCGGTGGGCGAACTGTACGTCGCGGGCGAGGGCCTGGCCCGCGGCTACCTCAACCGGCCCGGGCTGACCGCCACCCGCTTCCTCGCCGACCCGTTCGGCGCCCCGGGCACCCGGATGTACCGCACCGGCGACCGGGTCCGCCGCCAGGCCGACGGCACCCTGCGCTACCTGGGCCGCGCCGACCAGCAGGTCAAGATCCGCGGCTACCGGATCGAACCCGGCGAGATCGAGGCCGCCCTGCACACCCACCCGGGCGTGGGCCTCGCCACCGTCGGCGTCTACCAGGACGCCGCCGGCACCCGCCGACTGGTCGCCCACGTCGTCGCCGGCCGGGGCGCGGACCGGCCCCCGACCGCCGCCGAACTCCGCACCCACCTGGAACGGCTGCTGCCCGCCTACCTGGTACCCGCCGCCTACGTCCCGATGACGGCCCTGCCGCTGACCCCCAACGGCAAGCTCGACCGGCGCGCGCTGCCCGTGCCCGGTCCGGACGGCTTCGCCGCCGGCCGTACGCGCACCGCACCCCGCACCCGCGCCGAGCGGCTGGTCGCCGCCGCCTGGACGGAGGTGCTGGACACCGCCGAGGCCGGCGTCGAGGACGACTTCTTCGCCCTCGGCGGCGACTCCATCCTCGCCGTCCGGGTCACCGCCCGGCTGCGCGCGGCCTTCGGCTGCGCGGACCTCTCGCCCCGACTGCTGTTCACCCACCCCGTGCTGGCGGACCTGGCCGAAGCCCTCAGCGAGCCGGCCGGCACCGCCCCCGCCGCCATCCCCGTCCTCGCGACACCTCCTGTCGAAGGCGCGGACGCCGAACCGCCGCTGTCCTACGCCCAGCAGCGGCTCTGGTTCCTCGACCGCTTCGAGCCGGGCAGCACCGAGTACACCACGCTGGCCGTGCTGCGCCTGCGCGGAGTGCTCGACCGCGCCGCACTGGGCGCCGCGCTGGACGCCCTGGTCGAGCGGCACGAGGCGCTGCGGACCACCTTCGCCGAGCGGGACGGCCGGGCCCGACAGGTGGTGCGCCCGCCGCACCCGGTCGAGCTGCCCTGCGAGGACCTCGACCCGGCGGGCCTCGACGCGCTGCTGGAGCGGATCGCCGCCACCCCCTTCGACCTCGCCGCCGGGCCCCTGCTGCGGGCCCGGCTGGCCCGGACGGCCGAGGACGAGCACGTGCTCGCGCTGGCGGTGCACCACATCGCCACCGACGGCTGGTCGATGGACGTCCTGGGCCGTGACCTGGCCGAGCTGTACGCGGCGGCCCTGGGCGGCCGCCGCCCGGACCTGCCCGCACTGCCCGTGCGCTACACCGACTTCGCGGCCTGGCAGCGCGCCCGCACCGACCGGACCGAGGCCGACCTCGCGTACTGGCGGCGGACCCTGGCCGGGCTGGCCCCGCTGGAGCTGCCCACCGACCGGCCGCGCCCGGCGGTGCGCGGCCGGGACGGCGCCCTGGTCACCTTCACGCTGCCCGCCGAGCTGACCGCACGGCTGCGCGAGCGGGGCCGGGAGGTCGACGGCACCCTCTACACCGTGCTGCTGGCGGCCTGTCAGGTGCTGCTCGCCCGCTGGGCCGGGCAGCGGGACATCGCCGTCGGCACCGTCACCTCGGGCCGCGAGCACGGCGAACTCCACGACGTGGTCGGCATGTTCGTCAACACCCTGGTGCTGCGCGGCGAGGTCCGGCCGGAGTCGTCCTTCCGCGAGCTGCTGGCCGCCGCCCGGGCCACCGTCCTGGAGGCCCTCGGCCACCAGGAGGCGCCCTTCGAACGGCTGGTGGACGAGCTCCAGCCGGAGCGCGACACCAGCCGCACACCGCTGTTCCAGGTCATGGTGGCCCTGCACAACCTCGGCGCCGAGGTGCCGCGGCTGCCGGGCCTGGTGGTCGAGCCGGTCACCCCGCCGGTCCTGGGCGCCACCTTCGACCTCTCCTTCGACTTCGTCGAGGGCGACGGCGGACTGACCGGCCACCTGGAGTACAACACCGGGCTGTTCGACCCGCGGACCGCCGAGAACCTGGCGGCCTGGCTGCGGGCCCTGCTGGAGGCCGCGGCCGAGGACCCGGCCACGGCCGTCGGCGACCTGCCCCTGATGACGGCCGACCAGCGGCATCGGGTACTGACACTTGGGCGGGGCGAGGAGTTGCCCGCGGAGCCGGACACCACCTTTCCGGCCCTGTTCGAGTCGCAGGTCGCCCGCACCCCGCACGCCACCGCCCTGGTCGCCCGGGACACCGTCCTCGACTACGCCGCCCTCAACGCCCGGGCCAACCGGCTCGCCCGCCACCTGGTCGCCCTCGGCGCCGGCCCGGAGCAGCTGGTCGCGGTCCGGCTGCCGCGCACCTCGGACCTGGTGGTGGCGCTGTTCGCGGTGCTCAAGGCGGGCGCCGCCGTGCTCTTCGTCGACCAGGATCTGCCGGAGGAACGGGCCGCCCTCCTGCTCGACGACGCCCGGCCGCAGGCCGTGGTGACCGAGCGGATGCTGCGCGAGGTGCCCTGGGACACGCTGCCCGACCACGACCTCACCGACGCCGACCGGACCTGCCCGCTGCTGCCGCAGCACACCGCCTACGTCGTCTTCACCTCCGGCTCGACCGGCCGACCCAAGGGCGTTGCCGTCGAGCACCGGCAACTGCTCAACTTCTGCCGGGACCACCGCGAGGAACTGGTCACGCCGCGCACCGCCGACGGCAGCCGGCTGCGGGTCGCGCTCAGCGCCTCCCTCTCCTTCGACACCAGCTGGGAGAGCCCGCTGCTGCTTGTGCTGGGCCAGGAACTCCACCTGATCGACGAGGACGTCCGGCTGGACCCGCAGGCGTTCCGCGCCCTGGTCGTCGAACGCCGGCTGGACGTGGTCAACGTCACCCCCTCCTTCCTGCGCGAACTCATCGCCGCCGGCCTGCTCGCACCCGGCCCGCACCACCCCCGCCTGCTGCTGATCGGCGGCGAGGCCCTGCCCGCCGCCACCTGGCGGGAGCTGTGCGCGGCACACGCCGACTTCGGCGTCACCGCCTACAACCTGTACGGGCCGACCGAGTGCACCGTCGACGCCGCCTACGCCCGGTGCGCCGACCACCCCGGCCGCCCGGTCATCGGCCGCCCCGGCCGCAACCTGCGGGCCTACCTGCTCGACGGCACCCTGCGGCCGGTCCCGCCCGGCATGCCGGGGGAGCTGTACCTGGCGGGTGCCCAGGTGGCCCGCGGCTACCTGAACCGGCCCGGGCTGACCGCCGCCCGCTTCCTCGCCGACCCGTTCGGCGCCCCGGGCACCCGGATGTACCGCACCGGCGACTCGGCCCGCTGGGACGCGAACGGGCAGCTGGAGTTCCTCGGCCGGGTCGACGAGCAGCTCAAGATCCGCGGCTTCCGGATCGAGCCCGGCGAGGTGGAGGCCGCCCTGCTGACCCACCCGGACCTCGCCGACTGCGCGGTCGCCGCCCGCGAGCACGCGGGCCGCACGATGCTCGTCGGCTACCCGGTGCCGGCCGGCGCCCGGGTGCCGCCCGCCGACGAACTGCGGGCCTGGCTGCGGCGGACCCTGCCCGACCACCTGGTGCCCGCCGCGTTCGTCCCGCTGGCCCGGATCCCCCGCACCACCAGTGGCAAGACGGACCGACGCGCGCTGCCCGCCCCGCCGAGCCGGCCCGACAGCGCCACCCCGTACGTCGCACCGCGCCCCGGCACCGAGCAGCGACTCGCCGCGATCTGGGCCGAGGTGCTGGGCGTGGAGCGGGTCGGCGCCCGGGACAACTTCTTCGCGCTCGGCGGCGACTCCATCCTCAGCATCCAGATCGTCTCCCGGGCCCGGGCCGCCGGGCTCGCCCTCACCGCCAAGGACGTCTTCCGGCACCAGAACATCGCCGAACTGGCGCTCAACGTCACGGAGTCGGTCGAGCGCCCGGACCCGGGCGAGAGCGCACCCGGCGAGGCGCCGCTCACCCCGATCCAGCACTGGTACCTGGACGGCCGCCGCCCCGGCGACGCCCTGCGCTTCACCATGACCCAGCGCCTGGAACTCGCCCCCGGCACCGACCCGGAGGCCCTGCGCCAAGCCGTCCTGGCCCTCGTGGACCACCACGCCGCGCTGCGCACCCGCTTCCGCCGCACCGGGGCCGGCTGGCGCCAGGAGGTGGCGGACCGGCGGCCGGAGGGCGTCCTCAGCCGCCACGACGCCAGCGGCCTCGACGCCACCGCCCTGGAGGAGCGGGTGCAGCGGGCCACCGAGGAGGCCCAGCGCTCGCTCGACCCCGTCGAGGGCCGCACCGTGCGCGCCCTGCACTTCGACCGCGGCGGGCAGCTGCCCGGCCAACTCGTCCTCACCGTCCACCACCTGGCCGTGGACGGGGTCTCCTGGCGCATCCTGCTGGCCGACCTCGAAACGGCCTACCGCGCGGCCCGCACCGGAGCACCGGTGGAACTGCCGTCGGCCGGCACCGCCTACGGCCACTGGGCCACCCGGCTGGAGCGGCACACCCGCGCCGGCGCCCTCGACGGCGACACCGCCCACTGGACCGCCACCGGCACGGCCCCCGCGGGCCTGCCCGCCGGCCGGCCCGCCCCCAACACCCACGCCACCGCCGCCACCGTCACCGTCACGCTGGACGAGCGGACCACCGAGGCCCTGCTGCGCCACGTCCCCGAGGTCTACCGCACCCAGGTCAACGACGTCCTGCTCAGCGCCCTCGGCCGCACCCTGGCCCGCTGGTGCGAGCGGGACACCGTGCTGATCGGGGTGGAGGGGCACGGCCGCGAGGACCTCTTCGAGGACCTGGACCTGTCCCGGACGGTCGGCTGGTTCACCGCCGAGTTCCCGCTCGCCCTGCACGTCGATCCCCAGGCCGGCTGGCACCACACCCTGCGCTCGGTCAAGGAGCAGCTGCGCGCCGTCCCGCTGCGCGGACTCAGCTACGGCGCGCTGCGCCACCTGCGGCCGGACAGCCCGCTGACCGGCCACGCCGCGCCGCAGGTCGGCTTCAACTACCACGGCCAGTGGGACGGCCGCGGCGGCGCCGACGGCCTGGTCCGCGGCCAGCTGCCTCCGGCCGGCCGCGACAGCGACCCGGACGAGCCCCGCCCCTACCTGCTGGAGGTCACCGGCGTCGTCCAGGACGGCCGCCTCGAACTGGGCTGGACCTACCCCGCCGCCGTCTACGACGAGGCCCTCGTGCGCGGCCTCGCCGAGCAGATGCGCGCCGCGCTGCGGGAGGTGGCGGAGCACTGCGCCCGCCCCGGGGCCGGCGGCCGCACCCCGTCGGACTTCCCGCTCGCCGGCCTCGACCAGGACCGGCTGGACCGGCTGGTCGGCGACGGGCGCGAGGTCGAGGACGTGCTGCCGCTGACCCCGCTGCAGTCCGGCATGCTCTTCCACGGGCTGGTGGACACCGACGGCGCCTACGTCGACCGGGTCGCGGTGCGGCTGGCCGGCGTCGCCGACCCGCGGGCCTTCGCCGACGCCTGGCAGCGGGTCGCCGACCGCACCCCAGCGCTGCGCTCCAGTGTGCACTGGCGAGGCCTGCCGCACCCCGTCCAGCTGGTCGCCCGCCGCGCCGCGCTGCCCGTCAGCCACCGGGACTGGAGCGAACTGGCGCCGGAGCAACGGGAGTCGGCGACCGAGCGGCTGCTCGCCGAGGACCGCGCCGCCGGGCTGGAGCTCTCCACCGCTCCGCTCACCCGGCTCACCCTGGCCGCGCTGCCCGGCGACGAGGTGCTGCTGCTGTGGTCCACCCACCACATCGTGCTGGACGGCTGGAGCACCGGGCAGCTGCTCACCGAGGTCTGCGAGGAGTACGCCGCGCTGACCGGCGGCCCCCAGGCGCCCCGGCCGGTCCGGCGGCCGTTCGCGGACTTCCTGGACTGGCTGCGCGAGCAGGACCAGGACGCGGCCGAGGACCACTGGGCCGACGCCCTGGCCGGATTCACCGAACGGACCCCGCTGCCGTACGACCGCCCGCCGCTCCAGGCCCACCGCGCCCGAGCCACCTCCGCCGTCCACCGCGAACTGGACGAGGCGCTGTCCCGCCGGCTGCGGGAGAACGCCGCCGCGGCCGGACTGACCGTCAACACCGTGGTGGAGGGCGCCTGGGCCCTGCTGCTGGCGCGCTACGGCGGTGGCGACGACGTGGTCTTCGGCACCACCGTGTCCGGGCGCCCGGCCGAACTGCCCGGCGTGGAGTCGATGGTCGGCCTGTTCATCAACACCGTGCCGACCAGGGCGCGGACACCCTCCGGCGCTGTGCTGCCCTGGCTGCGGGACCTGCAGGAACGGCAGAGCGACGGCCGTCGCCACGACCACCTGGCGCTGTCCCGGGTCCAGACGCTGAGCGAACTGCCTGCCGGGGAGGCGCTGTTCGACAGCATGCTGGTCTTCGAGAACTACCCCGTCGACGAGTCGGCCGCGGCCAGGACCGGGGTCCGGGTGGTCGAGGTGCGCGCCGACGACGCCACCACCTTCCCCTGGTGCCTGCGCGCCCACCTGACCGAGCGGCTCGGTTTCGACCTGGCCTACGACCCCGGGCTGTTCGACCACC
The DNA here is from genome assembly GCF_043201815.1 of Kitasatospora sp. NPDC048296. Classification (NCBI taxonomy): domain Bacteria; kingdom Bacillati; phylum Actinomycetota; class Actinomycetes; order Kitasatosporales; family Streptomycetaceae; genus Kitasatospora; species Kitasatospora sp. NPDC048296. Next base: position 30,805 of record NZ_JBICZB010000012.1, on the reverse strand, counting down.
GGACGGCCCAGGACGCGGCGGACCGCCTGGCCCGCCTGCTCGGCGCCCTCGCCGAGGGCCTCGCGGGCGCCATCGACGACCTGGACCCGCTCACCCCGGCCGACCGGCAGCTACTGGCCGCCTGGCACCCCACCGCCCGTCCGGCGGCGCCCGGCAGCCCGCTGACGTGCTTCGCCGAGCAGGCCCGGCGCAGCCCCGACGCGCCCGCGGTGCGCGACGGCGCCCGCGAACTGACCTACCGCGAGCTCGACCACTGGTCGGACCGGGTGGCCGCCCGGCTGCTGGCCGAGGGCCTGGCGCCCGAGGCCCGGGTGGCGCTGCCGATGGACCGCTCGGCCGAACTCGTCGTCGCCCAACTGGCCGTCCTCAAGGCGGGCGGCGCCTACCTGCCGGTCGACCTGCGGGCCCCCGAGGAGCGCCGCCGCGCCCTGCTCGCCCGGGCGGGCGCCGCCCGCCGGCTCACCGCCGAGCAGGTCGCCGCCGCCCGCGCGGAGGCGGCGGAGCCGGCGCCGGCCCTGCCGTCGGCCGACCCCGACCGGCTGGCCTACGTGATGTTCACCTCCGGATCGACCGGGGAGCCCAAGGCCGTCGCGGTACGGCACCGCGACGTGGCCTCGCTCGCCACCGACAGCCGCTTCGCCGACGGCCGGTGCGAGCGGGTCCTGCTGCACTCACCGGTGGCCTTCGACGCCGCCACCTTCGAGGTCTGGGCACCGCTGCTGAACGGCGGCTGCGTGCTCGTCGCCCCCGACGGGCCGGTGGACGCCGTGCTGCTGCGCAGGCTCGCCGGGGCCGACGGGCCGACCGCGCTGTGGCTCACCGCCGGACTCTTCCGGCTGCTCGCGCAGGACGCGCCGGACTGCTTCGCGGGCCTGCGCACGCTCTGGACCGGCGGGGACACGGTGCCCGCCGCCGCGGTCCGCCGGGTCCTGGCGGCCTGCCCCGGGCTGACCGTGGTCGACGGCTACGGACCCACCGAGACCACCACCTTCGCCACCTCCTTCGCCCTCACCGAGGCGGCGGCGGTGCCCGACACCGTGCCCATCGGCCGCCCCCTGGACGACCGGCGCGTCCACGTCCTCGACCGGCGCCTGCGGCCCGTCCCGCCGGGCTGCGCGGGCGAACTGTACGTAGCCGGCGAGGGCGTGGCCCGCGGCTACCTGGGCCGGCCCGGCGAGACCGCGGCCCGCTTCCTCGCCGACCCGGCCGGCCCGCCCGGTGCCCGGATGTACCGCACCGGCGACCTGGCCAGGCGGCGCCCGGACGGCGCCGTCGAGTTCCTCGGCCGCGCCGACGACCAGGTGAAGATCCGCGGCTTCCGGGTCGAACCCGGCGAGGTGGAGGCCGCGCTCGCCGCCCACCCGCGGGTCACCGACGTCGCCGTGGCCGTCCACGAGGACCACTCCGGCGCCAAGCGGCTGGTCGCCCACGTGGTCGGCCCGGCCGGAGCCGACCCGGAGGATCTGCGCGCCTTCGCCGCCCGCACACTGCCCGACTACCTCGTCCCCGCCGCCTTCGTCCCGCTCCCCGCCCTTCCGCTGAGCCGCAACGGCAAGGTCGACCGGCGCGCCCTCCCGGCACCGGACCGGGAGCACGGCACCGGACACCGCGAGCACGTCGAGCCGCGCACCGAGGCCGAGCGCCGCGTCGCCGAGGTCTTCGCGGAGGTCCTGGACACCCCGCCGCCCGGCGTGCAGGACGGCTTCTTCGAACTGGGCGGCGACTCCATCCTCAGCATCCGGCTCGCCGCCCGACTGGCCGAGGCCTTCGACACCGACCTCACCCCCCGGGCGGTGTTCGACCACCCCACCCCGGCCGGCCTGGCCCGGCTGCTCACCGAGGCCCAGAGCCGCGAGGGCCGTCCGGCCGTCGTCCCGGTCGCCCGGGACGGCGCGGCGCCGATGTCTTACGCCCAGCAACGCCTCTGGTTCCTGGAGGAGTTCGCCCCCGGCGGCGCCGAGTACGTGACCGCACTGGCGCTGCGCCTGCGCGGCGCACTGGACACCGGCGCCCTCGGCGCGGCCCTGACCGCCCTGACGGCCCGCCACGAGTCGCTGCGCACCACCTTCGACAGCGTCGACGGCCATGGCGTCCAACTGGTCCACCCGCCGCGCGAGGTGCCGCTGGACCCGCACGACCTGTCCGAACTTCCGGAACAGGAGCGGGATTCGGCGCTGCGCGGGCTGCTCGCCGCCGAACGCGCCCGCCCCTTCGACCTGCGCCGCGGACCGCTGCTGCGCACCGGCCTGGTCAGGCTGGCCGACGACGACCATGTGCTGGCCCTGACCCTGCACCACATCGTCACCGACGGCTGGTCGACCGCCGTCCTGCTCACCGACCTGGCCCACCTCTACCGAGCCGAACTCGACCCGGGGGAGCCCGGGCCGGCGCCGCTGCCGGTGCAGTACGCCGACTACGCACACTGGCAGCGCGTCGTCGTCGACCCCGACGACGGCCAACTCGCCTATTGGGCCGGGCAGCTGGCCGGCGTCGAGCCGCTGCGCCTGCCCGTCGACCGGCCCCGGCCCGCGGTGCGCACCAGCAACGGGGCCACCGCCCGGATGGACCTGCCCGCCGACACGGCCCGCCGGCTGGCCCGGGTCGGCCGGGACCGGGGTGCCACCCTGTTCACCACGCTGGTCGCCGCCGCCCAGGCCTACCTCGCCCGGCTCAGCGGCGACCAGGACATCGCCGTCGGCACCGTCACCTCCGGGCGCGACCGGCCCGAGACCCAGGACCTCGTCGGCTTCTTCGTCAACACCCTGGTGCTGCGCTCCCGGGTCGAACCCCGGCAGCCCTTCACCGACCTCCTCGGCGAGGTGCGGCGGACCGTCCTGGACGCCTTCGCCCACCAGGACGTGCCGTTCGAGCGCGTGGTGGACGAGCTGCAGCCGGTGCGCGACACCAGCCGCAGCCCGCTCTTCCAGGTCCTGGTCGTCCTGCAGAACACCCCCTCGGTCGACCTCGACCTGCCGGGCCTCGCCGTGACGGACGTGGAGAGCGAGTCCACCCAGGCGGCCTTCGACCTCGTGCTCGAGTTCGCCGAGACGGACTCCGGCGCGCTGCACGGCCTGCTCACCTACAACACCGACCTGTTCGACCCCGCCACGGCCGAGCGGATGGTCGGCCAACTCGGCACCCTGCTGACCGCCCTCGCCCAGGACCCGGCGCTTCCCGTCGGCGCGCTGCCGCTGGCCGGTGCGGACGAACTCGCCGCCGAGCTCGACCGGGCGCGCGGCACCTTCCGTCCGGTGCCCGAGGCGACCCTCGCCGAGCTGTTCGAGCGTCAGGCCGCCCGCACCCCCGACGCCCCGGCGCTGCTCGACGGCGAACGGGAACTGAGCTACGCCGAGGTGGACCGGGCGGCCAACCGGCTCGCCCACCAGCTCATCCGGCGCGGCGTCGGACCGGAGAGGCTGGTCGCCCTCGCCCTGCCCCGCGGCGCGGCCGCGGTGGTCGCGCAGCTCGCCGTCGCCAAGGCCGGCGGCGCCTTCCTCCCGGTGGACCCGGACTACCCGGCGCCGCGGCGGGAGTTCATGACGCGCGACGCCGGTGCCACCGTGCTGCTCGACGACCCGGCCGGGGTGTGGACCGCGGACGGGCCGCGGACCCCGCCCACCGACGCCGACCGCACCCGCCCGCTCAGCCCCGGACACCCGGCGTACGTCATCTACACCTCCGGGTCGACCGGGACGCCCAAGGGCGTGCTGGTGACCCACCGCGGACTCACCGCCTTCGCCGCGGCCGCCGCCGAGCAGTACGCCGTCGGCCCGGGCGACCGGGTGCTCCAGTTCGCCTCACCCAGCTTCGACGCCTCCGTGCTGGAACTGTGCGTCTCCTTGCTCAGCGGGGCCGCGCTGGTCACCGGGGAGGAGGGGCCGCTGGTCGGCGAGCGACTGGCCGAGGTCCTGGCCGGGCGGCGGATCAGCCACACCCTGATCCCACCGGCGGCTCTGGCCACCGTGGACCCGGAGACGGCCGACGCGCTACCCGCCCTGCGCACCCTGATCGTCGGCGCCGAGGCCTGTCCGGCCGACCTGGTCGACACCTGGGCCCCCGGCCGCCGGATGGTCAACTCCTACGGCCCGACCGAGGCGACGGTGGTCGCCACCTGGACCGGCCCGCTGACACCGGACACCGGTACCCCCGCGATCGGCCGCCCCAGCGGCGCCACCCGCGCCTACGTCCTGGACACCGCCCTGCGGCCCGTACCGCCCGGCGTGACCGGGGAGCTCTATCTGGCCGGACCAGGCCTCGCCCGCGGCTACCTCGGCCGCCCGGGGCTGACCGCCGGGCGCTTCCTCGCCGACCCGTACGGCGCGCCGGGCGAACGCATGTACCGCACCGGCGACCTCGCCCGCCGCGGCGCCGACGGCCAGCTGCGGTTCGCCGGCCGCGCCGACGACCAGATCAAGCTGCGCGGCTTCCGGATCGAGCCGGGGGAGATCGAGAGCGCGCTGCGCCGCAGCCCCCTGGTGCGCGACGCGGTCGTCACCGTCCGCGCCGACGCCCCCGGCGGCGGCCGGCTGGTCGCCTACGTCGTCCCCGCCGACCCGGCGCAGGAACCCCCCTCCGCCCTGGAACTGCGCGCCCACCTGGCCGAGTCGCTGCCACCACACCTGGTCCCGTCGGTGTTCGTGCCGCTGGCACGGCTGCCGCTCACCCCGAACGGCAAGACCGACCGGCGGGCCCTGCCCGACCCTGGGCCGGCCCAGGGCGCGGCCGGTCCGTACCGCGCGCCGGAGACCGACACCGAACGCCGGATCGCCCGGATCTGGGCCGACGTCCTGGGCATCGAGGAGGTCGGCGCCGACGACAACTTCTTCCTGCTCGGCGGCGACTCCATCCTCAGCATGCAGGTGGTGTCGCGGCTGCGCCGGGACGGCCTGCACCTGGCCACCCGGGACCTGTTCACCCACCAGACCGTGGCCGAACTGGCCACCGTCGTGCGCGACGCCCCCGAACCCGGCGACGACGGCCCGGTGACCGGCGACGTACCGCTCACCTCCATCCAGGAGTGGTTCCTCACCACCCCGCGCGCCGCCCACCACCACTTCAACCAGTCGACGCTGCTCGAACTCGGCGCCGATCCGGACCCGCGGGCGCTGCGGGCCGCGCTGGACGCCCTGCTGGAGCACCACGACGCCCTGCGGATGCGCTTCACCCGCGAGGAGACGGGCTGGCACCAGTTCAACCCGCCGCCGGCCCGCATCGACGACCTCCTCGTCCGCCACGACCTGACCGGCCGGTCCGCCGAGGACGCCGAGGCGGCCATGGCCAAGGCCGCCGACGAGCTGCACGGCGGATTCGACCTGGCCCGGGGCCCGTTGCTGCGGGCGGCCCTGTTCACCGGCGCCCCGGGCCGCCCGGCCCTGCTGCTCCTGGTCGCCCACCACCTGGTGATCGACGCCGTCTCCTGGCGGGTGCTGCGGGACGACCTGGAGAGCGCCTACCGGCAGGCCGTCCAGGGTGCCACGATCACCCTGGGGGAGCGCGGCACCTCCTTCCGGGAGTGGGCGCAGCGGCTCGCCGCTCATGTCGCCGAGGGCGGTCTGGACCACGAACTGCCGTACTGGGAGCAAGCGGTGACCGCCCACCCGGCTCCGAGTTCACCGGCCGGGACCGTCGCCGAGCCCGTAGCCGTCGAGCTCGCAGCCGTCGAGCCCGAGGCCGTCGAGACCGCGGCGGTCACCGTGGAACTGGACGAGGCGGACACCGAGGCGCTGCTGCGCGCCGCCCCGGCGGCCTACCGCACCCGCGTCAACGACGTGCTGCTCGCCGCCCTCGCCCTGGCGCTGGCCCGTTGGACCGGGCACCAGCGGATCCGGCTGGACCTGGAGGGCCACGGCCGCGAGGACGTGGTGGACGGCGTGGACCTGTCCCGCACGGTCGGCTGGTTCACCACCGTCTACCCGGTCACCTTCCAGGTCCCCGCCCCCGAGGACCTCGACCCGGACCGGGACTGGCGCGCCCTGGTGAAGTCGGTCCGCCGCCAGCTGCGCGAGGTGCCGGGGAACGGACTGGGCTTCGGCGCCCTGCGCACCTTCGGCCCGCCCGAGGTCCGCGAGCGCCTGGCCGCCGGCGCGCACGGCCAGGTCGTCTTCAACTACCTCGGCCAGTGGGACGCACGCCCCGAGGCCGCCGGGGACGGCCTGGTCCGGGCCGAACTCGGCTCCTTCGGCCAGGACCACGACCCCCGCGACGGCGGCTCGCACCCGGTCGAGGTGGTGGGCGCGGCGCAGCACGGCCGTCTCGCCTTCACCTGGCACCACCGCCCCGCCGTCCACGACACCGCGACCGTGCGGCGGGCGGCCGAGGAGTTCGCCGCCGCGCTGCGCCACATTGCCCGGCACGCCCGGGGAGGACGGTGACCACCGCCCACCCCGGTCGGACCGCCTGAAACACACCGCCGATGAAGAACCGACGATGACGAAGGAGCAAGACATGGACGAGAACACCCGCTACCAGGTGCTGCGCAACGACGAGGAGCAGTACTCCCTCTGGCCCGTCGACATCGAGGTGCCCGCCGGCTGGCAGCCCGTCGGCAAGGAGGGCACAGAGGCGGAGTGCTCCGCCTACGTCGACGAGGTGTGGACCGACATGCGGCCGCGGAGCCTGCGCGAGCGCATGGAGAACGCCGAAGCCTGACGTGACGGTCCCACGACACCCCCCGAGGAGCTCATCGTGACCCCCGTGCTGCGCACCGAACACCTGGAGTTCATCCCCTACCGGCCCGAGCACGAGGACGCCTTCGTCTCGCTCCTGCGCAACGCGGAGGTGTGCCGCTGGATGGGCCAGGACCTCGTGCCCGAGCCGCAGATCCGCGCGCTGTTCAAGGCGATCCTGACCGAGGTGTACCCCAAGGAGATGTTCGACGTGTGGGGCCTGTGGCTGGACGGCGCTTACGCGGGCCACGCGGAGGTGAAGCGGACCGGCAACGTCGACGGCCATGAGCTGATCGCCGCCCTCGCCCCGGAGTTCTGGGGCCGGGGCCTGGGCTCCGAGGTGGTCCGCGGCCTGATCCGCTACGCCGCCGACGAGCTCGGCCTCAAGGAGGTCTACGGCCTGGTGGGCGCGGAGAACACCCCGAGCCTGACGATGTGCGAGCGGCTGGGCTTCCGGCACCTGCGCGACTCGGTCGACGAGGACGGCTCGGTGGCGAAGGTGGTGGTCATCTCCACGGCCGACGTGAGGTGATCCGGTCGGCCCGAGGCGTGGTCCGGCCCCCGGCGCGTTCGACCGCGCCGGGGGCCGGACGGCGACCGTTCAGGCCGAGGGCACGGCGCCGAGGGCGTGGACACCGGTGCGGCTGGCGCGGTAGACCGCTGTTCCGGTGGCGGCGAGGGAGATCCGGGTGAACTCGGTGTCGGAGCGGAGGTGCTCCGGCTCGTCCTGCCAGCGGAGCCGGCCCGTCGCGAGGTCGTACGCGTACAGGCGGTCGTCGTTCGTCCCGACGTACGCGGTGCCGTCGGCGGCGGTCATGGAGCTCTCCCCGCGGCCGAGGCCGACGGGCGTGGTGGCCGTCCAACGGGTGTCGCCGGTGTCCGCGTCGAGCACCGTGAGCGCGTTCCCGCTGAGCAGACAGACCGTCCCGTCGGTGACCACCGGCGGGCAGCTTGTCAGCATCCTCGGCTGCGCGCGCCGCCAGCGCACCCGGCCGGTCGTCGCGTCCAGCGCGAGGACAGCCGGGTTCCTCATCTCCGGGCCGTCACAGTCCGCGAGATAGGCGACGCCCTGCCGGACGGCGGGACCGCCCTTGACCTGGACCGCGCGGACGGCGTTCTGCTCCCAGCGCTGCTCGCCGCTGTGGATGTCGAACGCGCGGAGTCCCGTGGGCCGGCCGGGGGTGTACACGGTGTCTCCGGCGACGACCGGTACGCCGGAGCTGTTCGGTGGGCCGCTCCAGCGCAGGCTGCCGTCGGCCACGTCGTAGGAGCGGAGCGTGGTCCCGTAGGGCGCGAGCACCCCGCCACTGCCGACGGCGGGACCCTGCTCCCACGGGACGTCGCGCCAATCGGGAACGGGCACCTCCCAACGCGCCTCGCCCGATTCCGCGGCGAGGACGTGCACCCGGGTCGGGGTGGTCACGCAGACCACTCCGTCCCCCACTGCCAGCGGCAGTCCGGAGGGTGTGTCGGCGATCTCGGGCGTGCTGACCGCCTTGCTCCAGCGGACGGCACCGGTGCGCGGGTCGAGAGCGCTCACCCGGCCGTCGTACCCGGAGACGTAGAGGCTTGCCTGCGGCTCCGCGGGCAGGACTATTTGGCGGCCGGGGGCCGTCGTGCTCCAGATCCGGGGGCCGTGCGCGGGGTCCCGGCGCGCCCACCACCCGGCTCCCGCCGAGACCGTGAGGGCGCCCAGGCCGCCTGCGGCGCTCAACAGCAGTCTCCTGCGGTTGATCCGGTACTGGCGGGGGTCGTTCTGCCGGGGCTCGTGCTGCGTCGCGTCGGAGTTCACACCTGACATGACCTCGCGCACCGATCAGATGGTTGCACCGGCGCCGGAAGCGGGGTTGCGGCGCCACGGGCCCGACTGCCGTGGCCGGGTCGGAGGGCCGCCGGGCTGGACGACCCGCTGCGGGCGGACGGCGACCGCGTCACCGGGTGGCCGGGCCGAGGTGGGCGTCCAGGGTGGCGCGCAGCAGCGGGTCGATGTCCGTACCGCCGGTGACGAGCCGCAGGCTGCCCCAGGCGCGCAGTTGGGCGAGGCCGTGCAGGTTGGCCCAGAGGGCGGCGGTGGCGGCGGTCGGGTCGTCGCGCTGCGGGTGGACCTCGGCGACCAGGCCGGCGAAGGTCAGGAACAGCGGCAGGGTGGTACGGCGGAGTTCGGTGCCGCTGCCCTCCAGCAGGTCGTGACGGAACATCAGCTCGAACATGCCGGGGTTCGCCGCCGCGAAGCCGAGGTAGGCGCGGGCGAGGGTGTCGATGCGGGTGCGCGCGTCGGCTCCGCTGGTGGCGACGAGGGCGTCGGCGCCCGCGAGGGAGTCCGTGAGCTTCCCGAAGCCGTGCCGGGCGATGGCGGCGAGCAGTTCGCGGTGGGTGGCGAAGTAGCGGCGCGGCGCTCCGTGCGAGACCCCGGCGTGGCGGGCGATCTCGCGCAGGCCGAGCGCGTGCACGCCCTCCCGCGCCACCAGCTCGACGCCGGCGGCCACCAGCCGGCCGCGCAGGTCCCTGTCCTGATCATTCATGGACACTGTCTACCAGCCGGTAGTAGACAGTGTCTACTCGCGCTCCTGCGGATGCCCGGGAAAGAATCGGGGGCATGGACGAAGGCGGCGAGTCGGCCTGTTGGCTGGACCGGGTGTGCCCGGAGTGCGGGCGGCTGCGCGATCGGCTCGGCCCCGGGTCGTGCGAGAACTGCGGCGCGGGCGATGAGAGCGAGCCGTTGGAGCCGTTGGACCGGGGCGACGGCTGAGTGCCGCCGCCCCCGGCCCGGCGAGCGCTCCTGGCCTCGCGTGTTACTGCGGCGGCTCGTCGCGGAACTGTTGCTTCAGTTTGTCCTGAGCTGCGTCGGTCTGGCTGCTGTACTTGCCCTCGGTGCGTTCGTCGAAGGCGTCACCCGCCTTGTCGATGCCCTTCTCCGCCTGGTCCTCGTGGCCCTTCAGCAGGCTCTTGAGCTTATCCAGCATGGACATGTGGTCACCCTCCTGGATGAGACGCCCCCACCCCTCCAGGATCACAGCGCAGACCGTCCTGCGCACTTCGCGGCCGCGCGGCGGGCTTGGCAAGGTGATTCCGGTCATGTCAAATCGGGAGTTCACGGACCGTCGGAAGGAGTCGCCTTGAAGCTGCGCAGTCGTCGTCAGACCTCGCCGTTCGACCGTTCCACCCCGTTGGACCGCACCGCCCGGATACTGCGCCCGCGCACCGTCCGTCACCGGAGCCGCGCGGGCGCCGCGCTGACCGCCGCCGCGCTGGTCACCCCGCTGCTGCTGGTCGGTGCCGGCACCGCGAACGCCGACCCGGACCCGGCCCGCCGGGGCGCGAAGCTCGCCGAGCGGCTGGTCGAGGCCAGCAGCGCCGAGGGCGCGCACGAGACGCTGGCCGCGCTGCAACGCTTCGCGGACCGCAACGGCGGTACCAGAGCCGCCGGTTCGAAGGGGCACGAGGAGTCCGCTCGATACATCTACGAGCAGGCGCGCCGGGCCGGGCTCAAGGTGTCCGAGCGGGAGTTCGAGTACACCTTCTTCCAGGCGCGTTCGGAGCACCTGGACGTGGTGTCCCCGCAGGCCGAGTCGGTGCCGGTGATCGCCATGACCTACTCGGTGAGCGGCCCGGAGGCAGGCCTGACCGCCGACCTGGCCGTGGCGCCGGTCAGCGCCACCACCGGCTGCGCGCCGGCGGACTACCCGGCGGGCGCCTTCACCGGCCGGATCGCGCTGATCAGGCGCGGCGGGTGCGGCTTCGGCGCGAAGCAGGCCGCCGCGGCGGCGGCCGGTGCCGTCGGGGCGGTCGTCTACAACAACGCCGACGGCGACCTGAACGGGACCCTGGGCGAGCCGACCGCCGGGAAGGTGCCGACCGGCGGGATCACCAAGGCCGCCGGGGAGGCGCTGGCCGCGAAGGCCGCCGCCGGGCCGGTACGGCTCAGGCTCGACATCCGGACCTCCATGGAGCCGCGCAAGACCTGGAACGTCATCGCCGAGACCCGCGGCGGCGACCCGGAGAACACCGTGATGATCGGTGCCCACCTGGACTCCGTCCCCGCCGGGCCCGGCGTCAACGACAACGGCTCCGGCTCGGCCGGCATCCTGGAGGTCGCCAGGAACCTCAGTGTCCGCCCGGTGAAGAACAAGGTCAGGTTCGCCTGGTGGTCCGCCGAGGAGTTCGGCCTCAAGGGCTCCGAGGCCTACGTGAAGTCACTCTCCGAGGCGGACCGGAAGAAGATCCGGCTCTACCTCAACTTCGACATGATCGCCTCCCCCAACTACGCGCAGTACGTCTACAACGGCTCCGGCAGCGCGGGCGGCGGCGCGGGCCCCGAGGGCTCGGCGCAGATCGAGCGGGACCTGACCGAGTACCTGGACGGCCGCGACCTCCCGCACGACCCCTCCGCCTTCAACGGCCGCTCCGACTACGGACCGTTCATCGACGCGGGCATCCCGGCCGGCGGCACCGACACCGGCGCCGAGGTGATCAAGTCCCCCGAGCAGCAGGCCCGTTACGGCGGCAAAGCGGGCACCGCCTTCGACTCCTGCTACCACAAGGCCTGCGACGACCTGGACAACATCGACATGGACGCCTTCGACGTCAACATCGACGTGATCGCGCACGCCGTCGGCACCTACGCCTGGGACCTCTCCTCGCTCCAGCGGCCGGTACCGGCACAGCAGCCCGGACCGGTCCGGCGTCCGGCCGCTCAGACCACCGCCGGCGCGGGTATGAGCGATCCGGGCAGTGCCTCCGGCGGAGCGACCGACGCCCACGAGGTGACCGCCTGACGCCCGGGTGGGCCCGCTGCCGTCCTCGGGCGGCGGGCCCACCCGCCCGCCGTGCGCATACCGTCCATCCGGAGCCTCCCCTCCGACATCGCCCCTGATGGGGCCGGGCGCGAGTCACCGTAGCGGGCACCACTGATAATCCGGCCCGGGCCCTGTACGGTGCCGCGCGGAGCGCATCCGCCGAGACCCGGTGGGTGCGCCGAACCCGGTCCTGACACCATGGGACCGAGATCACGACACCGTGACACCCTCGGAGGAGTCAGCAACATGAGCACGCACTACGACGTCGTCGTCCTCGGCGCGGGCCCCGGCGGCTACACCGCCGCCGTCCGCTCGGCCCAGCTGGGTCTGAAGGTCGCGGTCATCGAGGCCAAGTACTGGGGCGGCGTCTGCCTCAACGTCGGCTGCATTCCCTCCAAGGCCCTGCTGCGCAACGCCGAGCTCGCCCACATCTTCACCAAGGAGGCCAAGACCTTCGGCATCAAGGTCGAGGGCCAGGTGACCTTCGACTTCGGCGAGGCCTTCCGCCGCAGCCGCTCGGTGGCCGACGGCCGGGTCAAGGGCGTCCACTACCTGATGAAGAAGAACGGCATCACCGAGTACGACGGCTGGGGCACCTTCGTCGACGACCACACCCTCCAGGTCGCGCTCAGCGGCGGCGGCTTCGACGTCGTCACCTTCGACCACTGCATCATCGCGGCCGGCGCCACCACCCGTCTGCTGCCCGGCACCAGTCTGAGCGACCGCGTGGTCACCTACGAGGAGCAGATCCTCACCGAGCAGCTGCCGGAGAGCATCATCATCGCGGGCGCCGGCGCGATCGGCGTCGAGTTCGCCTACGTGCTGCACAACTACGGCGTGAAGGTCACCATCGTCGAGTTCCTGGACCGCGTGGTCCCGCTGGAGGACGTCGAGGTCTCCACCGAACTCGCCAAGCAGTACCGCAAGCTGGGCATCGAGGTGCTCACCTCCACCCGGGTCGAGTCGATCGACGACAGCGACCCGAACGCCAAGGTCCGCGTCACCGTCACCAAGGACGGCCAGCAGCAGGTGCTGGAGGCCGACAAGGTGCTCCAGGCGATCGGCTTCGCGCCGCGGGTCAACGGCTACGGCCTGGAGAACACCGGGGTCAAGCTCACCGACCGCAACGCCATCGCGGTGGACGGCCGCGGCCGCACCAGCGTCGACCACATCTTCGCGATCGGCGACGTCACCGCCAAGCTGATGCTCGCGCACGCCGCCGAGACGATGGCCGTGATCGCCGCCGAGACCATCGGCGGGGCGGAGACGATGGAGGTCGACTTCGTCATGATCCCGCGCGCCACCTACTGCCAGCCGCAGATCGCCTCCTTCGGCTACACCGAGGCGCAGGCCCGCGAGCTGGGCCACGACGTCAAGGTCGCCAAGTTCCCGTTCACCGCGAACGGCAAGGCGCACGGCCTCGGCCACCCGATCGGCTTCGTCAAGGTCATCAGCGACAACAAGCACGGTGAGCTGCTCGGCGCCCACCTGATCGGCCCCGAGGTCACCGAACTGCTGCCCGAGCTGACCCTGGCCCAGCAGTGGGACCTCACCGTCCACGAGGTCGCCCGCAACGTGCACGCCCACCCGACCCTGGGCGAGGCGGTCAAGGAGGCCATCCACGGCCTGGCCGGCCACATGATCAACATGTGACGGACCCCAGATCCGACACCGTGCCCCGCCGGGACCCCGGCGGGGCACGGGCGTGTCTCACCCACCGGCCGGCTCCCGCAGCGCCCGGTGGGTGAGCACCGCCCCCACCGTGGACAGCACGGCGAGGACCACCCCGAGGGCGTGCAGGGCCCCCGTGAAGCCCGCCGCGAGCGCCTCCCGCCGGGCCGGGTCCACCTGGCCCTGGACGGCGTGGGCGGCGAGCCGGGCCGCCTCGGCGCCGGGGAGGCCCGGCAGGTGGGCGGCGGTCAGCGCGGTGAGCAGCGCGGCCGCGCCGGAGACCGCGACCGACTCGCCGGTGATCCGCATCGTGTTGAAGACGCCCGCCGCGGCCCCGGCGCGCTCGACCGGGACGGTGCTCACCGCCGCGTCGTCCATCACCCCGAACGCCAGCCCCACCCCGGCGCCGAAGGGCAGCAGCGGCACCGCCAGTGCCGCCCAGGACGCGTCGTCGCGCACCGTGACCAGCAGCAGGGCGCCCAGCGCGATCAGCGCCGAGGCGGCGGTCAGCACCGTACGGACGGACAGCGCCGAGGCCAGCCGGCCCGCCGGCAGCGGTAGCAGCAGGACGGGTGCGGTCAGTGGCAGCAGGAGCAGACCGCTGGTCAGCACGCTGCGGCCGCCCACCCCCTGGAGGTAGGCGGGCAGGTAGACCAGCAGCACCACGAAGCCGAGGGTCACGGTGAACGGCTGGCACACCACGGCGAGGAACTCGGGCCGCCGGAAGAGCCGGAGGTCGAACATCGCCCGCTCCGGTCGGCGCAGCTCCACCACCGCGAAGGCGGCCATCAGCAGTGCCGCGCCGACCAGCGGCAGCAGTGTGCCCGGCGCCGTCCAACCGGAGCCGGTGGCCCGCACCAGCGCGAGGGACAGCGCGACGAGCCCGGCGGTGAAGCAGCCCAGCCCGGCCAGGTCGAGCGGCGGGCGGTCCGGGCGGCGGGACTCCGGCGCCCGGGTGGCGCACAGGTACGCGGGCAGGGCCAGCGCCGCGACCAGCAGGAACACCGCCCGCCAGCCGCCCGCCTGCACCAGCGCGCCGGCCACCGGGGGCCCCACCGCCAGGCCGGTGCCGAAGGAGGTGCCCAGCACCCCGAAGGCCAGCTGCCGGCGCCGCCCTGACGTCGAGTCGGCCAGCACCGCCGCGCCCGCCGCCAGGACGGCCGCGGCCCCGCAGCCCTGCACCGCGCGGGCCACGTCGACCACCGCCATCGACGGCGCGAGCGCGACCAGCAGGGACAGCGCCCCGACCAGCGCGATCCCGGCCAGCAGCACCCGGCGTCGGCCGAGGCGGTCGGCGAGGCCGCCGGCGGCCAGCGGCAGGGCGGCGAAGGTGATGTTGAAGGCGTTCAGCATCCACTGGGCGGCGTCGGTCGAGGCGCCGAGCCGCGCGGCCATGCCGGGCAGTGCGACGGCGGCGCCGGTCACCGAGAACGGCAGCATCGCGCTGGCGCAGCCGACCGCGCCGACAGTGGCCCAGTAGTGGCCCCGGCCGAGGTCCGCGGTGGTCGGGAGGGGTGGGGAAGTGGTCATGCGCCGATGGTTCGCGGACGGTGACGGCGGATGAAGGGAGTCCCGTTCCCTGGGTCCGACAGGGCCACCTTCAGGCCCCCGCAGCCCCGTTCCGCGCCGCCATACTGGAGCGCATGGCCGACCCGAACCCGCTCGCCGGCAGCCTCGGCGAGTACCTGCGCACCCGCCGGGCCCTGCTCACCCCCGAGGAGGCCGGGCTGCCGCCGACCGGGCGCCGCCGGGTGCCGGGGCTGCGGCGCGAGGAGGTCGCGGAACTGGTCGGCCTCAGCACCGACTACTACGTGCGCCTGGAGCAGGGCCGCGCCGACCGGCCCTCTGACGAGGTGCTGGACGCGATCGGCCGGGCGCTGCGGCTCGGCCCCGCCGAGCGCGCCCACCTGTACGACCTGGCCCGCCCGCCGCGCCGCTCGGCCGCGGGGCGACCGGCGCCGGGGCGGCCGCAGGAGCTGCGCCCGGCGCTGCGGCGGGTGGTCGAGGCGATGGCGGCCACCCCCGCCCTGGTCATGAACGACCGTAACGACGTGTTGGCCTGGAACCGGCTGGCGGCCGCGCTGATCGCGGACTTCCCCCGACTCCCGCCGCGCGAGCGGAACATGGCCCGCAGGATCTTCCTCGACCCGAACGCTCCCGAGGTCCACCTCGACTGGGCGGAGGCCGCCCGCACCACCGTCGGCATCCTGCGGATGGCCGCCGGTCGGCGGCCGCACGACCCCGAACTCGTCCGCCTGATCGGCGAACTCTCGCTCGGCAGCGCGGAGTTCCGCTCCCTGTGGGCCGGCCGCGAGGTGCACGAGAAGAGCCACGGCGCCAAGCGCTTCCACCACCCGGCCGTCGGGGAGATCGCCCTCGACTACGAGAGCTTCCGCGCCCCCGGCGCCGCCCACCACCTGCTGGTGGTCTACACGGCTGCGCCCGGGAGCCGCGCCGAGGAGGCGCTCAGCCTCCTCGGCGCGCTCACGGCGGAACCCGTCGGCCGGTGACCGCCGGGCCCTGGTGGCCGCCGACCGCGGTGCCGTCCGTCAGTGCAGCCGGGTGCGCAGCCAGTCCGTGACCTCCGGGGTGACCGGGTCGGTGAGGTCGGCGAACTCGTCGTGCTTGGTGAGGAACTTGGCCACGTACGGGCAGACCGGCACGATCCGCTTCCCGGCGGCGCGGACGTCGGTCAGCGCCTCCTGGACGAGCTGCCCGGCCAGGCCCCGTCCGGCGAAGGCCTCGTCGACCACGGTGTGGTGGAAGACCCGCTGCGCGTCGCGGTCCAGGTACTCGGTGAACCCGGCGAGCTCGCCGTCGACCAGGATCTCGTAGCGGTGCCGGTCGTCCGCCCGTTGGACGACGGGAGTGCTGGGAGTGCTCACGGTGAAGGCCTTTCGCTCGCGGGGCCCGTACGGGCTTTCGGTGCGGGGCCAGGGTAGCCCTCGCCCCGCCCGGGTCAGGGCGGTGCGGGCGTCGCCCGGTTCACGGCAGGCCCGGCGTCGCCCGGTTCAGGGCAGCAGGAGGATGCGCCCGAGGTGGGAGCGCTCCTCCAGCAGCCGGTGGGCGGTGGCCGCCTCGGCGAGCGGGAGGCGGGCGTGCACGGCGGTGCGCAGCCGTCCGGACGCGAAGTGCTCGGCGGACTCCTCGATGTCCCGGCGGGCGAGGTCCGGTCGGGCCGTGCGCCAGGCGATCAGGGAGAAGCCCACCACCGCGCGGAGGCCGAACAGCGGCATGACCGGCACGCTGCCCGGTTCGCCGTCGGCGGCGCCGTACACGACCACCCGGCCGAGCGGGGCGAGCACCTCCAGGCTGCGGTGCAGGACCGCGCCGCCGACCGAGTCGAGGACGAGGTCCACGCCCTGCGGCGCGGCCGCGCGCACCTGCTCCGGCCAGTCGGCGTCGGTGTAGTCGACGGCGACGTCCGCGCCGAGCTCCCGGACGAAGTCGAGCTTGGCCTTCGAACCGGCGGTGGCGATCACCGTTGCGGCGCCGAGCAGCTTGGCCGACTGGACGGCCAGGTGACCGATCCCGCCTGCGCCGGCGTGCACCAGCACGGTCTCGCCGGCGGCGAGCCGACCGGTACGCAGCGCCCCGAGCGCCACCGGCGCGCCCATCGGCAGCATGCTGGCCGCGCCGAGGTCGAGCCCGTCCGGCACCGGGGCCAGCCAGGCGGCGTCGGCGAGCACGAACTCGGCGAAGGCGTCCTCGGCGAGCGCCCCGACCCGTCGCCCGAGCAGGTCCTCGACCACGCCTGGGCCGACCGCCTCGACGGTCCCGACGACATCGCCGGTCAGGATGCCCGGCAGCGGCCGGTGGAAGATCGATCCGGCGGGCGCCCCGCGCCGGAACCTGGTGTCCACGAAGTTCGCCCCGATCGCCTCCGTGCGCAGCAGGACCTGGCCCTGCCCCGGGGTCGGGACGTCGGCCTCCTCGGCCGTCAGGACCTCGGGGCCGCCGTACTGGTGGTACCGGACTCGTTGCATGGTGCCCTCCCTCGATGGGGCCGGCCCGGGATAAACTGGACCAGCGGTCAGCTTTCACTCGTGACCGTACTGGACCGCCGGTCCAGTTGTCCACGGGTACGAGACGAACAGGGACGGGCAGCCCATGGCCGAGGGCCGACGCGAACGCGCCGACGCGATCCGGAACCGGCGCGCGATCCTGCGCGCCACCGAGGAACTCCTCGCCGGCCACCGGCCCGAGCAGATCTCGATGGAGCAGGTCGCGGCCGCCGCCGGGGTCGGCAAGGGGACGGTCTTCCACCGCTTCGGCAGCCGGATGGGCCTGATGCTCGCGCTGATGAAGGAGCGGGCGCTCGACCTGGACGAGGCCCTGCGCGACGGGCCGCCGCCGCTGGGCCCCGGTGCCCCGCCCCGCGAGCGCATGCTCGCCTTCCTGGACGCCGTGGTCGCGGTGGTCACCCGCAACAAGAGCCTGCTCGCCGCGCTCGGCCACGCCGCCGCCACCACGCCGAAGGCGCCCGACCAGGGCCCGCCCGGCGACCACCCGGTCTACCGCTCCTGGCACGGCCACCTGAGCGCGCTGATCGCCGAACAGCGCCCGGACCTGGACGCCGAGCTGCTCGCCCACCTCCTGCTCGGCTCCCTGCAGAGCGACCCGGTCCTGCGGCTGATGGAACAGGGCGAGGGGCAGCGGCTCGCCGACGGGCTACGGGAGCTGGCCACCTCGCTGGTCGACCACTGACGTCCGCCCGGTGATCGGCGCTCGGTGCTCCGGTTGTCCGGCTCGGCGGTCCGGGCCCCACGACCGGGCCCCGTGACTGGGCCGAACGTGCGACGGCCGAGGGCGCGAGGCCGTTGCGCACCCTCCGACGGGCTTCGCCCCCTAACGTTGGGCGCGACCTCCCCGCCCCGGAGCCGCGCGCCCGGCCCGGACCGGGGCGGATCGCGGGAGGCCGCACGGACCGTCACGACAACGGTCCGTCGCAACAAACGGAACGTCGGATCAGCGGATGAGTGGAGGGGCCGGTTGCGGGAGCGGTCCGCGGAGACGCAGCAGCTGCCGCTGGTGGTCCAGTACGGCCACCATTCCTGGCTGGTGCCCGCGGCGCTGCTGGTGATGGTCGTTGTCGTGGACGGGCTCACGCCGCACACCTTCGCCTCCGTCAGCTGGCTGGTGCTGGTCCCCGTGGTCGCCGCCGGGCTCTGCGGCCCGCTGCTCACCGCGGTCTTCTCCTGCCTCTCGATCGCCGCCTACCCGGCGCTGGACAGCATCTGGGCCAAGTCCCAGGGCATGGAGGACTTCCTGCTGGTGATCGCCGGGGCCGTCCTCGCGGTGCCGGTCAGCGTCTTCCGTGCCCAGGGGGCCGCATACGTCCGGCATCTGCAGGGCGCCGCCGAGACCACCCGGCAGGTGGTGCTGCGCCCGGTGCCGCCGGGCTGGGGCGGAGTGGACTCGGCGGCCCGCTACCTGGCGGCGGACATCGAGGCCCGGGTGGGCGGAGACTTCTACGACGTCGTGGCCACCCCCTACGGCGCCAGGGTCATCCTCGGCGATGTCCAGGGCAAGGGACTGCCGGCCGTCTCCACGGCGGCGGCCCTGGTCGGCTGCTTCCGGGAGGCCGCCTTCCAGGAGGAGGACCTGGCGACCGTCGCCGTCCGGCTCGAAGAGCGGCTGCTGCGGCAGAACCGGCTGTCGGCCCGACTGGGCGAGAAGGAGGAACGGTTCGTCACGGCGGTCATCGTCTGGTTCCCCGATGACGAGCCGGGCGACATCCGGATGGTCAACTTCGGTCACGACGGCCCCCACGTCCTGGGCCCGGCCGGCGTACGGCAGCTGCCGTCGGGAGGCGGCGCGCCGATCGGCCTCGCCCAACTGGCCGGCGGGCTCCCGGAGGTCCGGCGCCTGCGCCTGGGGGCGGACGAGACCGTACTGATCGTCTCCGACGGGGTCACCGAGGCCCGCGACCGACAGGGCGCGTTCTTCGGCCTCCGCGCGCACCTGGAACGCCTGGCCGGCCTGCCCGGGGCCGCCGAGCCCGAACGCCTGGTGGACGACGTCGCCTCCGCCGTCGTACGGCACACCGGCGGCCGCCGGACCGACGACACCGCGCTGATCGCCGTCCGGCGGTCCACCGGGGCGCCGATGGACCGACTGCGGTAGCGCGGCCGGACGACCATCGGCGCGGCTTCCGCCCCGGCCCGGGGAACTCCGGAGAATGGTCGGACGCCCTTCCCCCCGCCACCCCTGAGAGTCCCCGTGGTCGCTCTGCTCGTCCTGGTGTCCTTGCTGTTCGCGTGGACCCTGGTGTCGGACCGGATGGCCCGATGGAGCATCACCGGCCCGATCGCCTTCGCGCTGGCGGGCGTCATCCTGACCCGGGGCGCCGACCCCGTCGTCCCGCTCGACCTGGAGACCCACGCCTTCGAGCGGGCCGTCGAACTCGTCCTGGCCGTCGTCCTGTTCACGGACGCGACCGAGGCCCGGGGCTACGAGCCGATGGGCAGGTCGATCGGGCAGGGCCGACTGCTGAGCCTGGCACTGCCCGCCTCCGTCGCCCTGGCCGTTCAGTCCGCCCGAACGCCACGCGATCGGCTGGCTCGGTCCGCGCGGCGTCACGTCGATCGTCTTCGCGCTGCTCGCGTACGCCCAGATCCCGGAGCACGACGGAACCTTCGTCCTGAACGTGATGTGCACGACCGTGCTGCTCAGCGTCATCCTGCACGGCATCACCCCGGAACCGATCGCCCGCTGGTTCCAGCGCCACCCCCAGCCGAAGGCGGGGCCCGCCGAGGCGGGACCCGCCCGGTGATCCTCAGGCCCGCAGCTGCGCCGCGGCGAGGGAGGGTCGCGGGATCCGGCTGATCACCGAGCCGATCAGGGTGCCGATCGACACCCCGAACACCGCCGACACGGCGGCCAGCACCGACTGCGCCCCGTTGCCGACCTCGATCTGCGCGGTGTTCAGCAGACCGAAGGAGCCCGGCACCACGATCCAGAACGCGGGCAGGTAGAGCACCTGCCACAGCGGGCCGCCGGGCAGCCAGTGCACGACGGTCGCGGCGACGGCGGCGCTGACCGCGCCGGCCAGACCTCCGATCGCCGCGCCGTGGACCGAGCTCACCGCCACCTGGACGGTGACGCTGACCGCGATCACCGCGACGATCCACGGGATGGCCGACGGCGGGGTGTTCACATTGACCACCACGCCGGCCACCGCGAGCGCCAGCCCCAGCCCGATCACCCACCAACTCGGCTTGGCCACCTGGATGTTGGCGAGGGCGGAGGCGGGCATGCCGATCGCCGTCGTGGCGGCGGCCACCCCGGCGAGGAAGAGCGCCAGCTGCACCGCGCCGGACACCAGCCGGGCCGTCCCGGCACTGGCGGCGCCCGCCGCGATCTCCGACAGCCCGGTGACCAGCAGTCCGCCCGGCAGCAGGATCGCCAGGGTGGCCACGATGGTGCGCAGCGGACCGTCCAGCAGCGAGGCCCGGGCGAGCGAGAGGACCAGCAGCGCGACCAGGAACCCGGCCGTGACGGGCAGCAGCGGCCGCAGCCGGGGCAGGCGGCGGGCCAGCATGGTCAGCCCGGCCACGATCAGCGAGCCGGCCCCGGCCGCCAGCACGTTCGCCGTCACCGGCTGGAGGAAGATGCAGACGCCCACCCCGACCGGCAGCGCCCCGAGGTCCGCCACCCAGGCGGGCCAGCGGGCCGGCGCCCGGTGGATCCGCTCCAACTCGGCGAGCGCCTGGTGCCCGTCGACCTCGCCCGCGCGCAGCCGGTGCACCAGGTCGAGGACGTCCGCCGTCTGCTCGAACCGGAGCGCGGCGCCGACCGGCTGGAACCGGGTGGCCCCGTCCGCGTCCAGGGCCACGAACAGGCCGTTGGTCAGGGCGGCGACCCGTACGTTCGGAGCCCCCATCGCCGCTCCCAACGCGTGGAGCTCCTCCTCGACGTCGTGGACGGGAATGCCGCCGCCCAGGAGGGCGTCGCCCAGTTCGAGCAGCAGGCGGCGGAGCGGGTCCGGTGGGGCCTCGGGGTCCCGGACCGATGGAGACTTGCTAGACATGGCAGGTATCGTCCCATCCCGCCCGAATCGGTCCGACTGTGCCCTGGTCTGTTCGCGCTGGTCCGTTCGCGATCGGGTGCGCGGGATCCCAGGAGCCACCACCGGGTCCGGAAGGCGTGGGTCGATAATCTGTCCGCCTGGTCGGGCATCGCCCGCCCCGTGCACCGCAGCAGGGCACTCGATGATTCGCGCGATCCTGCAGGCCAACGCGGGCTGCTCGGTGGCGTTGCGCGCCAGGCGCTTCATCTCGTACCCACCGCCTTGGCCGGCAGGGTCCGTTATCGCCGCGCTGTAGAGTGACCGCCACACTGTCACTTTGAGTGATGAAAAGGGAGTCGCATGGTGACGGCTGCTGGTGTGACGGACGGCTGGAACAACGAGGCCGAGGTGTGGCTGCTCATCGGGACCGGGCTGTGCATGCCGCGGATCTTCGGGGAGCTGAACACCGCCCTGGAAAGGGAGTTCGGGCAGCGGTACGCGGTGGTGAGCACCGAGGACCTGCTGCTGGGAGTGAAGGGCGGCCGGCTGACCCTGCACGACCTGACCGGGCGAGCGGTGCGGACGCCGAAGGTCGTGTATGCGCGGCTGTCCAGCCCCCGAGTGAGCACCGACCGGGAGATCACCCTGCTGCGGCAGTTGCAGGAGATGGGTGCCACCCTGCTCAACCCGCCCGAGACGGTGCTGGCCTGCGTCAACAAGTTCTGGCAGCTGCAACAGTTCGCCCTGGCGGGGCTGCCTGTGCCCGACACCCTCAGCTACACGGACGCGCCCATGGGCGCCGTGATCCGGGCCGGAGTGCCGGAGCCGTGCGTGGTCAAGGCGGTCCGGGGCCAGCGCGGTCAGCAGGTGTTCCTCGCGCCGGACGCGGCCATGCTGTCCGCGGTGCACGGCAGCCTGCGCCAGGACGTCCCGTACCTGTTCCAGCACTACGTGGCCAGCTCACACGGGCGTGACCTGCGGGTGGTCGTGATCGACGGTCAGGCCGTGGCGGCACAGGTGAGGACCGCCCGCGACGGCGGGCTGCAGTCGAACCTGGCCCAGGGCGGCACCGCCGAGCTGTGCCTGGGCCGGTACCGGGCGGGCGAGGCGCTGGCGGTGCAGGCCGCGAAGACGCTGGGTCTGGGCGTGTGCGGGGTGGACCTGCTGTTCGGGGCGGACGGCGGATTCGTGCTCTGCGAGGTCAACGTCAACGTCGGATGGCGCGAACCGATGCGCGAGGTCACCCCGGCCATCGTCGCCGCCTGCCGCCGACGGCTGGAGGAGCACTGACTGCCGGGACCTGCCCGGCCGGTAGCCCGGAACTCGACCACCGCCCGGCGACGTTCGGGGCGGACGGCGCCCCCCAGGGCATCCTGTTGCCGCGACGCGCGCTTGGGCCATGATGGCCTGTATGGGCGAGGACTTGGCGGACCTGACCCCGATCACGCCGGACGGGCACCTCGGACCGGCGGACCAGCACCCGGGCATTCGGGACCGGGAATACCGGCGACGGCGCCACGCCGTGACAGCGCCGGCGCGCGGCCACCAGCTGGGAGATCCGGCACCGTTGGTCAGTTACACGGAGTCGGAGCACGCGACCTGGCGCGCCGTGCATGCCGCCCTCGTCGCCGCGTACGAGGGCCGGGTGTGTCCCGAGGTGCTGGCAGCCCGTGAGGAGGCCCGGCTCCCGCCGGACCACGTCCCGCAGCTCTCCGAGGTTGGTGCCCGGCTGAGGTCGCTGACCGGCTTCGACTTCACGCCCGCCGGGGGGCCGGTGCGGAACAGGCGGTTCCTGGGGGCGCTGGCGGAGGGCTACTTCCACGCGGCGCAGTACGTCCGGCACCCGGCGATGCCGCTCTACACCCCCGAGCCGGACATCATCCACGACGTGTTCGGCCACGGGGCACATCTCGCATCGCCGTGGTTCGCCGACCTGTACCGCCTGGTCGGCGCGGCCGCTGCACGGGCCGTGAGCGAGGACACGCTGGACCTCATCAGCCGGGTGTACTGGTTCAGCCTGGAGTACGGCGTCGTGGCCGACCGGAGTGGGGTGCGGGCGTACGGCGCCGCGCTGCTCACCTCCTACGGCGAACTCCGTCGCCTGCGGCTGGCCGGGATCCGGGGCTGGGACATCGCCGACATCGCTCGGACGTCGTACCGGACGTTCGGATACCAGCCCGTGCTGTTCGGTGTCCGCTCGCTCGACCACCTGGCCGATGCCCTCCACGAGTTCCTGAACGATGTCGACGAGGACACCGGCGCCCGGCTCGGGCTGCCCACCACCGGACCGTGACAGCCGACCGGCCCCTCCCGCCGACAGCCGGCCGGGCACGCAGTGCTTTCCCGTCCCGTACGTCCTGGTCTACCGGCCGACCGCGTACGCCTGCCGGTAGCGCGGGTCGGCCCCCGCGGACAGGACACCGGTCTCCGGGTCGCGAGCCACCGCGCAGAGCTGCCCCTGCGACCAGGGGCCGCTGACCTTCACCAGGTGCCCACGGCGGCGCAGTTCGGCGGTCGTCGACTCCCCGACGCGGGACTCCACCACGACGCTCGCCGGGTTCATCGCGCGCGGGTAGAAGGAGGAGGGGAAGCTTTCGGTCCGCCAGTTCGGAGCGTCGATCGCACCCTGGAGGTCGAGTCCGCCGCGCTGCCGGTCCCGCAGGACCACGGCGAGGAAGAAGTGCAGGCTCCACTGGTCCTGGTTGTCCCCGCCCGGAGTGCCGAACGCCAGCACCGGCTGCCCGTCCCGCAGGGCCAGGGACGGGGAGAGGGTGGTGCGCGGACGACGGCCGGGGGCGAGGGAGTTGGGCAGTCCAGGCGTCAACAGGGCCATCTGGAGCCGGGTCCCGAGCGGGAAACCGAGGCCCGGCACCACCGGGTTGGACTGCAGCCAACCGCCGCTGGGCGTGGCCGAGACCAGATTGCCCCAGCGGTCGACCACGTCCAGATGGCAGGTGTCACCGCGCGGCGCGCCGTTCTCGGCGATCGTCGGTTCGCCCGAGCCCGCATCCGTCGCCGGGTCCACGGGAGTTCGCCGCCGTACGTGCGCTCCCAGCTTCGGCACCCGACCGCCCGGCCGGCCCGGGCGCAGCTCGGCCGAGGCCCGCCCGGTGATCAGCGCGCGGCGCTGCTCGGTGTAGCCGGGCGCGAGCAGCTCGGCCGGTGCGACCGCGGTACCGTCGCCGTACCAGGCCTCGCGGTCGGCCATCGCCAGCTTGGTGCCCTCGATCAGCCGATGGAGGAAGTCCGCGTCGCCGTACTCCGGCGTACTGTGCGTCAAGGTCTCGGGTAGCAGCGCGAGTTGCTGCAGGAAGACCGGGCCCTGGCTCCACAGGCCGGGCTTGCACACCGTCCAGCCGTTCCAGTCGTAGCTGACCGGCTCCTCGTACCCCGCCTCGAAGGAGAAACCGACAGCCCGACGCCCCGCCCGGGCCGGTGTGCCGGCTTCGGGCGGGGCGAACCGGCAGGGCGGTGTTCAGTCGAGCGCGGCGAAGGCGCCGGGCTCGAAGGAGCCGCCCAGGTTGTGCACGATCACGCTCATCCGGTTGGCCGCGTTGATCATCGCGACCAGGCAGACCAGCGTGCCGACCTGGTCGTCGTCGTAGTGCTTGCGCACCTCGGCCCAGGTCGCGTCGGAGACGCCCGGGGAGGCGTCCGCGAGCCGGGTGCCCTCCTCGGTGAGTGCCAGCGCCGCGCGCTCGGCCTCGGTGAACACGGTGCTGTGCCGCCAGCCGGCGACCAGGTTGAGCCGCAGCGGGGTCTCCCCGTGGCCCGCGGCCTCCTTGCTGTGGATGTCGATGCAGAAGCCGCAGCCGTTGATCTGACTGGCGCGCAGCATGACCAGGTCCTGCACGGCCTCGGGGAGCGTCGACTCCTGGATCGCCTGCGAGGTGCTGAAGAAACGCTTGGCGACCTTGGCGGCGGTCGGGCCGGCGAGCAGGTTGAAGCGGTTTTCCACGGTGTCGTCCTCACTCGTTCTCGTCGTGCGCATCCGCGCCGGACGACCACAAGATGCGGACGGCACCGCGTCTGTGACGGCGGGCGGTTGTGACGCACGCCACCGCCCGGGGGTGTCACAGGGCGGCGGCCGGCGGTGTCCCGTGTGCAGCGTGACAAGGCGGAACCGAGCGCGACCAAGCGCAACCGACACCGAGAGGCAGGAGCCGGGCATGAGCGAGCACCCCACGGCGGCCGGGCACCCCACGGACGCGGCGACCGAGGCCTTCCTCGCCCACCGCAACCTGCTGTTCACCGTCGCCTACGAGATCCTCGGCTCGGCCGCCGACGCCGAGGACGTGCTGCAGGAGACCTGGCTGCGGTGGGTGGGCGTCGACCTCTCCACCGTCCGGGACCACCGCGCCTACCTGGTGCGGATCGGCACCCGCCAGGCGCTCGGCCGGCTGCGGACGCTGGCCCGCCGCCGCGAGTCGTACGTCGGCCCGTGGCTGCCCGAGCCGCTGCTGACCGCGCCCGACGTGGCGGAGGACGTCGAACTGGCGGAGAGCGTCTCGATGGCGATGCTGCTGGTGCTGGAGACCCTCGCGCCGACCGAGCGCGCGGTGTTCGTGCTGCGCGAGGTGTTCGGGCTGGAGTACGGGGAGATCGCCGAGGCCGTGGACAAGTCCCAGGCCGCCGTCCGGCAGATCGCCCACCGGGCCCGCGCCCATGTCGCCGCGCGCCGCCCGCGCGGGGCGGTGTCGGCCGTCGAGGCCCGGCGGGCGGTCGAGGCCTTCCAACGGGCCGTCGAGACGGGCGATCTGCGGGCCCTGCTCGACCTGCTCGCCCCCGACGTGGTCCTGGTGGGCGACGGCGGGGGAGTGGTCCAGGCGACTCCGGCCCCCGTGGTGGGCGCCGAGCTGGTGGCCGGGCTGCTGTGCGGGATCACCCGGCGGGCGGTCTCGCTGCGGGCGGAGCAGGTCAACGGCCGCCCGGCGCTGGTGGTCCGGCTGGACGGTGAGGTCGACACCGTGCTGGCGCTGCGGCTGGACGAGGGTCTGGTCACCGGCCTGTACGCGGTGCGCAACCCCCAGAAGCTGTCCCGGATGACCCGGGAGACCGTGCTGAGCCGCTGACCGGCGCCCCCGGGCTTTCTCACCCCTCGGTGGTCGGCTCCTGCCCCTGGGCGAAGGCGATCAGCTGCTCGGTCGACCAGGCCAGCCGGCCGGCGCGCAGGTCGTCCAGCACCGCGTCCAGCCAGTCGGCCTCCGCCCGGGTGGTGGCGCGCAGGTACTCCGTCTCCAGCAGGGTGATCCGGGGCAGGCCGATCCGGGCGCCCTGGGCGAGGTCGGCCTCCAGCTGGGCCAGCGTCGCCCGCACCCGCGCCAGCCGGTCCTCCAGCGCCCGGACGATCTCCTCCGGCGTCAGCAGCAGCACGTGGGAGAGCGCCGCCGGGAACTCCGGGAACTCCTGCTTGGGCGCGGAGAGCATCTCCAGCAGCCAGGCGCGGGCGGTCTCCCGGCCGGTACCGGTGATCTCGTAGACGGTCCGCTCCGGGTAGAGCTGGTCGCGCTCGGTCTCGCGGACCGTGATCAGCCCGGCCGCGAGCAGGCGCTCGATGGTGCGGTACAGGCTCGCGCGTTGACCGACGTTGACGACCTGGTCCTTGCCCCACTGCTTGATCAGCCGCTGCACGCCGTACGGGTGCAGCGGCTTGTAGTGCAGCAGGGCGAGGACGGTGAGGGCGAGCGGGGAGCTGCGCAGCGGGGTGGTGGCCATGCCTCGATTCTATCCCCAGAAGAACTAGTTGCACTGAAACTAGTCCGGGTGCATGATGGAACCACGCCGGGCGACCGACCGGCACCTCAACCCGCCTGGGAGGAAACCGAGATGAGCATCACCACCGCCCTGACCGACGTTGCGGCCGTCGAGCGCATCCAGGCCGACCACGCCGCCGTCAAGCGGATGGGCCACTGGACCGAGGCCCGGCGGATCGAGGTACGGGCCCGCCGCGGCGCCGTGGTCCTCGACCTGCGCTCGCCGAACATCCCCGACGAGGTCGAGATCCACCTCGAACTGCAGCGCGCCATGGTCAAGTTGCTGCTCCCCGAGGACGCCGGGCTGGACCACTGGGACCTGCGCTGGAGCGCCCGCGGCAAGGTCAAGGACCACCAGGCCCCGGCCGGGGCCGGCGCCCGCCGGGTGCGGCTGACCGGCACCGTCTCCGACGGCGAGATCCGGATCCACCGCGGCGGCGTCGCGATCGTCTCCGCGATGCTCTCCCGCGAGTACCTGGACGACCTGCGCGCCGCGAACCGCGAGGGCCGGATGCCGATCGTCGACGATCCGGCCCGCACCGCGAACTGACCGGCGGGCGTCGGGCCGGGTCCTGTGTCGCCGAGGCTCTGAACTACCCGTACGCCGAGCGGTAGTAGGCCGGCCGCCGCCGCCGGCGCCGCGCCGAGGACGGTGCGGCGGCGCGGGGTCGTCGCGGTCATGGCGGGAAGGGTGGCCCGACTCCGGTCAGGGCGCTGGGGCCGGTGAGTCCGTGAACGCCCGACCCCGGAGACGGCGACACCGCCGGGCCCTCGGCGAAGAGGACCCGGCGGTGCCGGGGTGTTGCGGGTACGGCCGTGCGTCAGGCGCGGCGACCGCGCTTGCGGCGGGCGAGGAAGATCGCGCCGCCACCGACCGCGAGCAGGGCGACGGCCGCGGCCGCGATCGGCCCGGTGTTGGAGTCGGCGCCGGTCTCGGCCAGCGGCGGGCCGGAGACGGTGCTGGTGGCGCCGGCGACGGCGGTGTTGCCGGTGCCGTCGGTCGAGGTCGCCGTACCGGCCGGGGTGCCCGCCGGGGTGGTGGCCGAGGAGCCGCCGGTGGGCTGGCCGGACGGGGTCGAGTCGCCGCCGGCCGGCTGGCCGGTGGTCGGGTCCAGGATCAGGGTGGACGACTGCGCGTTCTTGAAGTCGAACATGCCCTCGATGGAGCCGGCGTGCTCGTCGAAGGAGGAGTCGCCGATCCGGCCGGTCTTCCAGTTGTCCTCGACGAAGCGCAGGATCGAGGTCTGGTCGGTCTGGGTGTGGTCGACGAAGTTGGACTTGGCGTACGGGGACGCGACCAGCAGCGGCAGGCGCGGGCCGAAGCCGCAGCGGTCGGCGTAGCCGCCCCAGCCGGCGTCCTTGCCGCACTGGCCGGCGCCGCTCAGGCTGTCGTTGGCGGCGTCGCGCGAGCCGTTGGCCGGCTCGGCGAACTTGTGGTCGTACCAGCCGTCCGAGTCGTCGTAGGCGATGACGACGGCGGTGGAGGCCCAGTCCTTGGACTTCTGCAGCTTGTTCAGGGTGTCGACGACGAAGTGCTGCTCGTCCAGCGGGTCGGAGTAACCCGCGTGGCCGTCCTGGTAGTTGGCGGCCTTCAGGTAGCTGACGGCCGGCAGGTTGCCGTGCTGGAGGGCGGCGTCGAAGTCGGTCAGGTCGTACTGGTGGTTCGCCTGGCCGTCGTGGCCGATCTCGTCCACGTCCTTCGGCGCCAGGTGCTTCGGGTTCGCCGTGGACTTGTAGTACTGGAACGGCTCGTGGTGCGGGTTGTAGTCGGTCTGCGAGGCGCCGACGATGTTGTTGTGCGCGGCGGCGCAGACGGCCTTGCCGTCCTTGGTGTCGGTCGGCTTGAAGCCGCCCTGGAACCAACCCCAGCTGACACCCTTGTCGTTGAGCAGGTCACCGACGTTCTTGCCGGTCATCACCAGCTGATTGTGCGCGGGGTTGGAGCACTCGTCGAAGCCCGGGTCGGGGTCGTTGATGACGGTGCCGATGCCCTTGGCGTCCGGGGAGGCGACCACGTAGGCGTCGGTGGTCTGCTGACCGGTCTTCGGGTCCACCGGGTAGCCGCCGTGCGTCTGGCCGGTGACCAGGTTGATCGCGCCCGGGGTGGAGGGGCCGTAGTTGGTGCCGAAGGAGTTGTCGCTCATCGCGAAGCGCTGGGCGTAGTTCCAGTAGCCGGTGACGGTGTTGCCGTCGTAGTAGTCCATCACCAGGCCGGGCGCGGTGTACATCGGGGCCTTGCAGCTCTCGATGTCGGTGTGCTCGACGAACTTGTCCATCTTGCCGCCGTCGAAGGCGAGCTGCTCGTCCTTGTAGGTGTGGTCCTGGTCGCAGGTGACGGCCTGGGCCGGGCTCAGCCGCTGCGGGTTGTTCCGGTTCGGGTTCTTGTGGAGCAGGTCGTCGCTGAGGCCGTCGACCTTGGGGGTGCCGGGCTTGGCGGTGAACTTCACCTTGTCGTCGGCGGTGTTGGCCGCGTTCGGGTAGGTGCCGAAGTAGTGGTCGAAGGAGACGTTCTCCTGGAATATGACCACCAGGTGCTTGATCGGCGTGGCGGTCTGCGGGCCGTCGGCCGCGAAGGCGGCGGGGGTGCCGCCGAACGCGGTCAGCGAGGCCGCACCGATCAGGCCGGCACCGTACCGGAGCCACCGCTTGCGGGTGGGAACTGCGTGCATGGTTGGTTCCTCGACGTCATCGTCATCTGTGTCAGAAGTTGGGGCCGTGACGCGCGTAGCGCGACATCAGCGGCTCGAAACTAGACACAGGAGGTGAACGCGGTCAACAGGTGCATGTAAACCCGAGGTTAACCGCAGTGGTCCGGAACGATGCGTCAGGACTGCTATTCGGCAGACAAGTACGTCGAATGCCTGTCGAATGGGGCGATTGCGGGATACCCGCCCGACGGTTTCAGGCCAGTAGCGTCGCCTCCACTCCCGCCAGCACCGCGGCCAGGCCCTGCTCGAAGCCTCGGTCGAAGTCCTGGAACATCTCCCGGCCCGCTTCGGCGGCCAGCGGGTGGGCGGCCAGCCGCTCGGCGCGCGCCTCCAGGTCGTAACCCTCCTCGCCGTCGAAGGGGTTGGGGCCCATGGACTGCTCCTCGATGACGAAGCCGACGGTGTAGCTGTAGGCCGTGTACCAGGCCCGGGCGGCGGCCGCCGGGCTGAAGCCGGCCTCGATCAGCAGTCGCAGCGAGGCTTCCAAGCCTGACGCGTACGAGGTGTCCTTGACTCTCTCCCCCTCCTTCGGAAGGGGGATTCCCCTCAGTCTTGCGGCTGAGCCGCTGCGCGTGAGCACACCGGTTGGGATCGTTCCTGTTTCCCGGCCGACGGCGGAAGGGAGGCCCCTTGCCGACTTACACCAGCTCCGCAGGCATCGCCGGAGTCGCCCCCGGCTACGGCTCGACCAGCCGCAAGGATGTTCTTCGCCGCGTTGATGTCCCGGTCGTGCCGGGTGCGACAGGTGGGGCACGTCCAGTGCCGGGTGTTCAAGGACAGCTCGGCGAGGACGTGTCCGCACGAGGAGCAGGTCTTGGACGATGGGTGCCAGCGGTCGATTACGACGAGCTGGCGGCCGTAGCGTTCGCACTTGTACTCAAGTTGGCGGCGGAACTCGCCCCAGCCCGCGTCGCTTATCGACCGGGCCAGCGTGGGGTTCTTCACCATGCCGGACACGTTGAGGTCCTCGATGGCGATCAGGTCCGCGTTGCGGACCAGGTTGGTGCTGGCGCGGTGGAGGAAGTCGTTGCGGGCGTTGCGGACCTTGCGGTGGGCGCGGGCGACCTTGGCCTTGGCTTTCTTTCGGTTGTTGCTGCCACGCTGGCTGAAGTTCCCCCGCTGAACTGGACAGCCTGATACTGGGACGGACGGTCCCGGAGGAAGCAGTTCAGGTAGTGAGTGGCAAGAGCAACATGAGCAA